>JAWOHT010000232.1:0-4618 GCA_046485045.1 Bacteroidales bacterium | reverse complement strand
TGGAAGGTTAAGGAAGAATATCCCGATGGTGCTTCCAGCGAATATGATATAACCTCACAAAAGGGGTTCAATAAAACTTTTAACGAATTTATCGGCCGTTTTAAACAGGAAGAAAATGGCAAACCTCCCGTTAACGGGCTCTTTGGTTATTCGACATACGATGCTGTGCGGTATTTTGAAACAATTCGTTTCAATAATCCTGTGAAAGATTCTTATAAAATTCCTGATCTCAGATACAGTATTTTTCGGTTTATCATTGCCATTAACCATTATCAGAATGTGATGTACATTATCGAAAACCGGTTTGACGACAGCGAGAGCGGAATAGAGAAACTGGAACTGCTACTTTACAATATGAATATCAGTACCAAAAAATTCCGGTCGCTCAACAACGAAGTATCCAATATTTCTGATGAACAATATAAAGAGTTGGTAAAAATCGGAAGACACCATTGTCACAGGGGTGATGTATTTCAGATAGTTATGTCAAGGCAGTTTTCCCAGCATTTTGAGGGAGATGATTTTAACCTTTATCGTGCGCTGAGATCTATTAATCCATCACCATATCTCTTTTATTTCGATTACGGAGATTACAGGATTTTTGGTTCTTCACCCGAGGCTCAACTGAAAGTTAAAAATGGCAGAGCATTTATCAATCCAATTGCCGGAACTTTTAAACGCACCGGAGATGATGAAAAAGACAAGGAATCGGCTGAACAACTGGCTAAAGATCCAAAAGAAAATTCCGAACATATTATGCTGGTTGACCTTGCCCGTAATGACCTTAGCCGGTATGGTTCTGATATCAAGGTAGAAAGCTACCGTGAAATACAGTTTTATTCCCATGTCATTCACATGGTTTCAACAGTTTCGGGGAAACTGAATCCCGGTTCAAACTGTATTGACATGATGACGGCTACCTTTCCTGCAGGCACGCTTTCGGGAGCTCCAAAGTACAAAGCAATGGAATTGCTGGATAAATACGAAAATCAGGCCAGAGGTTATTATGGCGGTGCTATTGGATTAATTGATTTCGATGGAACCTTTAATCATGCCATTATGATACGTACCTTTCTGAGCAAAGGCAATACCCTGTTTTACCAGGCCGGTGCAGGTATTGTGGCTGATTCAATAGAAGAGAATGAGCTTCAGGAAGTCAACAATAAGCTTGGAGCACTAAAAAAAGCCATTGACCTGGCACAACAATTATAAATATTAAACCTCAAATCTATGAAACGCATTTTGGTGATTGACAATTACGATTCGTTTACATACAACCTGGTACACTATATCCGCAGTATTACAGATGATAAGATAGATGTGTTCAGAAACGATGAAATTACGCTTGACGAAGTTGGAAACTACGATAAAATATTGCTCTCTCCCGGCCCGGGAATTCCTGTTGAAGCAGGTATTTGCCTCGATTTAATCAGGAATTACAGCACTTCAAAAAGCATACTGGGGGTATGTCTCGGACACCAGGCGATAGGCGAAGCTTTTGGCGGCAAGCTCATTAATCTCGAACGGGTATATCATGGTGTTGCTACAAAAATAAGGCTGCTCGATACAACCGACCCGTTACATGAAGGTCTCCCTGAAAACTTCAATGCAGGGCGTTACCATTCATGGGTAGTGGCTAAAGAAGATCTCCCTGATTGTTTTACGGTAACTTCAGAAGATGAGACCGGTATGATAATGGGTATAAGCCATAAAGAGTATGATGTGCGCGGCGTGCAGTATCATCCCGAATCGGTGCTTACCGAGCATGGTATGAAAATAATGGAAAACTGGTTAAATATTTAAATTCATGCGTTATACATTTGGCGATACCATCACTGCCAACGATCGACTAAAGAAAATTGCAGCTTTTTTCAATCCTTTGGCAATAGAATTTATCAGGTCGAACATTCATGGCCATATTTGTTCGGCACTAGACCTTGGCTGCGGCCCTGGATATACAACCAATATGCTGGCCTCTGCCACCAATGCCATACAGGTTACTGGTATTGATATTTCTGAAAATTTTCTTGAGTCGGCACGATACAGTTTCAATAAATATCAATTTATTAAACACGATGTTACCAGTTTACCTTTACCGGTTAAGGCAGACCTCATTTATTTCAGGTTTCTGCTCTCGCACCTTAAAAATATCAGGCAACTCGTAAAAGGATGGATCACCTCGCTCACTCCCGGTGGATACCTTGTTATTGATGAGCTGGAAGTTATTTATACAGATAACAGACTGTTTAAAGATTACCTGGCTATAAGCGATGGATTAGTCAAATCTCAGGGAGCGAAACTGTATATCGGGAAAGAGCTTGAGGAGGAATTTAACGGACTGAATATCTGCAAAAATGTTAGTTCGTTGTTGCCTGTGAAAGATTGTCAGGCTGCTGAATGGTTTTATCCAAACACAGTTTCTGTCTGGAAAAATGAGGAGTGGGTAAAAAACAGGTTAAGCCAGGTTGAAGTAAGAGAAATATCAGAGCAGCTGTTCAGGCTCAGCCTGGATAAAACTGATAAATCCTCCATTACATGGAGGATGAGGAAAATGATTATAAAATCAGATGTTAAATAGAACTTAAACCCTTAAAATATATGAGAAACACATTAAACTACCTGTTTGAAGGCAATACCCTTACCCGTGAAGAGGCCAGGTATAGCCTGTCGAGACTGGCAGGCGGCACATACAGCGATGTTGAAATGGCAGCTTTCCTAACAGTGTTCAACATGCGCAAAATAAGACCCGAGGAACTTGCCGGTTTCAGAGATGCCATGCTTGACCTGGCTGTGCAGGTAAACCTTCAGGAAACTGATCTGATTGACGTATGCGGAACCGGTGGTGATGAAAAAAACACGTTTAACATTTCCACCCTGTCGGCTTTTGTAATCGCAGGCGCTGGAGCAAAAGTGGTTAAACACGGCAACTATGCTGTGTCCTCTCCTTGCGGATCATCGAATGTGATGGAACACTTCGGATATAGGTTTAGTAATAACGAAATCAAACTTCAGCGGGAAATTGAAAATGCAAGTATCTGTTACCTGCATGCCCCACTTTTTCATCCTGCCATGAAAAATATTGCACCGGTAAGGAAAGCGTTGAAAGTTAAGACCTTTTTTAATATCCTTGGGCCAATGGTAAATCCTGCCAGGCCAAACAGTCAGTTTGTAGGTGTATTCAGCGAAGAGATACAACAGCTTTATGCAGATGTATATAAGCAAATCGGTGTAAATCACATTATTGTGTATAGTCTTGACGGTTATGATGAAGTTTCCCTTACGGGAAATTTTAAGTATATCTCACTTCAAAAGCAGGAAATCCTGTCACCCGTCTCGCTGGGATTGTTAATAATTAATCAGAACGAATTATTTGGTGGCAATACAGTGCTGGAGGCTGCCAAGATTTTCGAAAATATTTTGACAGGAGCCGGAACTGAGGCACAAAATAGTGTAGTAACTGCCAATTCGGCAATGGCCCTTAAATGTTATTATCAGGATAAAACCCTTGAAGATTGTATCTTGATGGCACGTGAGTCGCTGTTAAGCAAAAAGGCTTTCAAGGTCTTTGAAAAACTTTTAAAACTTCAGAATTGATGGAGATAAAACAAGCTGACATGGCAGATCTGACTGAAATTCTGATTTTGCAAAAAATGGCATTTCTGCAGGAAGCGAAACTTTATAATAACTTCACTATTCAACCTTTATCTCAGACCATTGAAGAAATGAAGACCGAATTTGAAAGTAAGGTATTTCTGAAAACAGAAATTGATTCAAAGATTGTAGGTTCCGTCAGGGCTAATCTTGACAGCAACGTTTGCTGGGTGAACAAACTGATGGTGCATCCCGATTACCAAAGGCAGGGAATTGGAAAAGCCTTGTTACTTGAAATAGAAAAACACTTTCCCGATGTTAAGAAATTTTTGCTGGGGACAGGTGCAAAGAGCAAAAATAATATCAGATTATATGAAAATATTGGATACAGGATTGTGAAACATGATAAGTTTCATGATGGTGTTGAAGCTGTTTTGATGGAAAAAGTAATTGAATAAAACATGGATATACTTGACGAAATAGTTGCATACAAAAAAATAGAAGTTAAAGAACAAAAGAGCCGGGTTCCATTTAAGATGTTGGAGCAAACCGGTTTTTTTGAGAAAAAAGCCTTGTCGCTGACCGGTTCACTTAAAGATGCTTCCAAAACTTCAATAATTACTGAGTTTAAAAGGAAATCCCCGTCAAAAGGGATCATTAACGAAAATGCAAAACCTGAATTAATCACTAAAGGCTATGCAGATGCCGGCGCTTCGGGATTATCTGTATTAACGGATATTAATTTTTTTGGCGGGTCGTCTGAGGATTTAATCAAAGCAAGGGAAGTAAATGAGATTCCCATTCTCAGAAAAGATTTTACCATTGATGAGTACCAGGTAATTGAAGCAAAATCCATTGGCGCCGATGCTATCCTGCTAATTGCAGCCTGTCTGTCAAAGAAAGAGGTTTTACAACTTGCAGCAGCAGCCAAATCGCTTCACCTGCAAGTGATTTTAGAAATTCATAAACTGAAAGAACTTGACAGTATCAATCAATACATTGATATTGTGGGTGTAAACAACCGTAA
>JAWOHT010000182.1:0-15758 GCA_046485045.1 Bacteroidales bacterium | reverse complement strand
TAAAACATCAAAAGTATTGGAAAAGCCAATATCAGTCCCACTAATGGTTAATTCGGACACTTTATAGGTAGTTTGTTTATAAAGCGCTAAAACAGTATTTCCATTAAAAGCCATATCATACGTTGCAAAAATATCGGTGCCATAATTGCTTACACTTCCATTCCCGAGATTTGAGTTTATCATTATGTAATACGTATTATCTGTTCCGAATGACCAACGCCATATATTGTGACGGTGTGCGATGATAAAATAATCACCATTATTATTAACAGCAATATTTGACCCTTTGGAAAAATAATCTGCACCCCACGACCCAGAGCTGGAATAATCACGGTAACCTCTGTAAATAAGCTGGATAACAAAATCTGCAGCTGATTTATAAGCATACATAATATCAGGATGTGTGTAATTATCTCCTGAACTGCCATGGCTGTCAGTGTATGTAAGATGAACCACACCATTTATATCTACTGCTATATCAGGCTTCGAACATTTTCCGGTTCCGCCGATACTTAATGATTTAACAGAATCTCTTTCGCTCCATACATTACCATTATAGTTTAAGTATACAATAGTATCTTTCGAAACAAAAGCTATATGCGAATCACCATTAAGATCTGTTGCTATGCATGCCTCAGTGCCCGATCCGAGCAGTTGTTCATTTTCCCAGGTACCATCGGCAACCAGCCGGTTAAAATATATTCCACCATCCCTTTCATATACTATTGATATGAAATCATTGCCTGAACCTGCATCCAGCAAATTTCCATTAATAACTAATCCGACGGACGGATGAGAAAATGACTGACCCGTTAAGGATGATATTCCTGCAGAGAGTCCTGTAATGACCAAAATAAATAGTGTTAATAAATAGCGATTTTTCATTTTATTACATTTTAAATGTTCGACTATAATTTTCAATATGATATATTGTCAACAATTATCTTTCGATAATATGTTTAAAAGGGTGGTTAAGAAATAAGATGATGAGATGTAACCAATATACGTGCACAAATGTTTTTGGTTATAATAATTGTTCCAGTATCTGCTGAATATGTTAATCCTCATAAAAAAATAAATACCGGCCGGCAAGTTATTCTTTTGAATATTAAGTTACTTTATTCATTCGGATATCCTGTTGTATATCACATTAATACTGGATGGAAGAATTTTGAATTCTATCGGTGAATGCCCCAGGGTTTCGCCATCGGCTTCGACATGAATAAGCGGATCGGCATCAATTATTATATTGCTTCCTTTATAGCCCATTGTAAGGGGATGTTCAAGAATGGTACCGTTATAAAGCATTTTCAGGCTTTTTATAACATTTCGCCGGCTGATTTCTTTAATAATGGTAATATCAAACAGACCGTCATCATGGATAGCACCAGGGGTCTGCACCATGCCTCCTCCTGAATACTTGCCTATGCCCAGGCTGATGGTAAAAATTTTCTCAGATATTTTTTCCCCGTCAATCACTACATCGGTTTGGGTATGCCTATATGAAATAAGCGTAACAATCAGGTTCCAGAAATAAAGCATTTTGCCTTTTCTGCCCTTTTCCTTCTGGATATTTGTGCGGCGAACCACCACTGCATCAAAGCCCAATCCTGCGATATTAATAAAGTAACGCCGTTCGCGACGGGCGCCATGGTAAAAAAATACCACGCCGGTGTCATGTAAACACGTTTTACCCTCACTTATTACTTTTACTGCGCCTTCGTAATCTGCCGGGATACCGAACATTTTGCCCCAGTCGTTTCCTGTCCCTACTGTTACAATGCTCAATGTAAGGTCTGTAGCAGGGCATGTGGTTTGCAGAAAACAACCATTCACGATTTCATTCATGGTGCCGTCACCCCCTACCGCGATGATCTTACGATAACCACTTGCAATGCCTTGTTTTGCAAGCTCAATGGCATGTTTCTTATACTCTGTAAACTGAGCTTCATAATTTATTTTATATGCTTTCAACAGATCAGAAATAATCTGCCAGTCTTTCTTGCCCAGCCCGCGGCCTGCATTGGGGTTAACAATAACAAGCCACTTTTCTTTGGTTTCAGGTAGGTTCATCGGGTAATTCATTAAAGCTTATAAATATCTGAATTATTGATTGAAAATAAAAACAGTGTGAAGATAGAAAAAGGAATGATGATTGAAACATTTAGTAAACGAATGAATGAACAGGCTAAATTGCTACATTTACATAAAAAAAGGGATGAAAAACCGGAAGATCAACAATGGCATAGTCTATTCTACAAATCCTGATTTTAATTTTGAAAATGAAGAACATGCCGAAGAACAAACTTTGCCACCAGAAAAGCAGCAATTAAGGGTAATGCTTGACAAAAAATCAAGAGGAGGAAAAAAGGTAACCCTCATTACCGGATTTACCGGCACCAGGAACGACCTTCAGGAATTGGGTAACCATTTGAAAACCAAATGCGGTGTTGGAGGGTCTGTTAAAAATGGCGAAATACTGATACAGGGAGATTTCACTGTACGAATACTTCATCTGTTGACTGAAATGGGCTATAAGGCAAAAAAGTCTGGCGGTTGAAAAACCCCACACCATAACAACCCTTAGATGTCTAAAAACTATTGGATCAAATATGCATTCTTAGCAACAGGAATCCTTCTGTTGTTTATACTTCCTCAGAATGTGTTTCATAGTCCCGAAAATTCAGTGTGCCTTCACCGGAAAATTCTTGGTATTCAATGCCCTTTGTGCGGTATGACAAGGGCTGCATATGAATTTGTACATCTGGGGTTTGGCAAAGCAATGCGCTTTAATCCTGTTATAGTGCTGATTTTTATTTACTTCATAACAGATATTGCTAATACTATTTTCCCTGGGCAAAAAACTCAACAAATAAAAAAATATTTGCTTATACTAACAATAGTTTCATTAATTCTGCTCTATATTGTACGAATTATAAACCATTTCAGGCCTTAAACAAGCCCCCTGGCTTTTAGTTCAAGGTATTTATTTATAAGATTTACAGTTAAATTCTGCGGTTTGGTATATATGGTATGAACTCCCCTGGAATTAAGCTCTTTGGTGATTACATGCTTTTCATGAATGAATTTTTCAGCGATGGTACTTATATAAATATCATCGAGTGAACCGGCGGGCTGATTCGTTAACTTCTTTACTTCGGTATTCTCAAAAATGATCAGCAAAACAAGGTGAAATTTCAAAAGCTTTGCTATAAAGTTCATCTGTCTTTGAACCGATGACAGCGATTCAAAATTGGAATAAATAATCAGCAAACTACGGTGTGTGATTTTTTGCCTGATGACAGCGTACAACAATTCGAAGTTAGATTCGGCAAAAAGTGTTTTCTGATCATAAAGCAATTCCAGTATTTTTAACATGGTATTGTTTTTTCTTTCGGCAGCCAAAAAAGCATTGATCCCTGTGTTGAATGTAATGATCCCCGCCTTATCGTGTTTGTCTATTGCCGTATTAGATATAATCAGGGATGCATTGATGGCATAATCGAGCAACGTCATGCCCTCAAAAGGCATCTGCATGGTGCGCCCCATGTCAATAATGCTGTAAACCTGCTGTGACCGCTCGTCCTGATACTGGTTTACCATAAACTTATTTTTTCTTGCCGTGGCTTTCCAGTTTAGAGTTCGGTAATCGTCACCGCTGACATATTCACGAATCTGATCAAATTCGGAATGGTGCCCTACCCTTCGCACACGGTTGATTCCGATTTCATTCAACCTGTCTGATATGGCCAGTAGCTGGTATTGGTGCATTCTTAAAAAAGAAGGATAAACTTTAATAGATACAGAAGCTGTATTTCCACAAAACCTGCGTAGTATCAAACCTAAAGGTGAGGCAATACAGGCAATTATTTTACCGAATTCATATACTCCTCTTTCTACAGGCTTCAGGGTATATTTAATGCTTTTCTCCTCCTTTGCCAAAAGCTTAATGTGAATATAAAAATCCCTTATCTGAAACTGAAATGGTACTTCGTCTGTAATGGAAACAGATACCGGATGCAGGTAGTTATTTTTTATATAAATAATTGCTTCATTCTCATCTCCGTTCGAAAATTTTTCCGGCAATTCCCTGGTAACCAGAAATCCTTTTGCTGAAGAAAACAACATTACGATATCTGCAAGTGTTGCAAGAAAAAGCAGGAGCAGGGCGATCTTTCCTGCAAGGAACAAAGCATCGAAAAACCAGCCTGCGATAAAAACCATTACATTCGCAGCTATCAGCAGGTAAAACCTCCGGGTAATATAAAAATCCTTTAATCCTTTCAACACAATGACTTATTTTGGAATTTCCACCGATCTTATAATATCGGCAATGACCTGATCTGTTGTGGCGCCTTCAAGCTCTTTCTCGGGAGTGAGGTACAAACGGTGTGTCAAGACCGGATAAACAACAAAATGAATGTCTTCAGGGATAATGAAGTCTCTTGCATTAAGTGCTGCCCATGCTTTTGCCGACCGCATGATATTCAGTGATGCCCTGGGCGATGCACCGAGGTACAGCGATGGATGGCTGCGGGTGCGGTGGACAATCTCTGCAATGTACTTAACAAGGTTTTCATCTACATGTACTTCATGTATTGTTTTCTGATAATGAACGATGTCTTCTGCACTTAACACGGCCTTCACCAGGGCTGTTTCATCTGCATCCTTTCTTTGATTGGAGTTTGCAAGAATAATGCTTTCTTCCCCGGGTGAAGGATAAGTGATCCTGATCTTAAAAAGAAACCTGTCGAGCTGTGCTTCGGGCAACCTATAGGTACCTTCATGCTCAATGGGATTTTGTGTGGCAAAAACCAGGAAAGGTTTCTGCATGTGATATGTTTTGCCATCAATTGTAACCTGTCTCTCTTCCATTACCTCAAAAAGCGCCGACTGTGTTTTGGCAGGTGCACGGTTGATTTCATCAATCAGTATGATGTTGGAAAATACAGGCCCGGGGTTAAATTCAAACTCGGCCTTATTGTTGTTGAATATCGTGGTACCCAGCACATCAGACGGCATAAGGTCGGGGGTAAACTGTATTCTCGAAAAACCAACCGACATGGTTTTTGCCACCAATTTGGCTGTAAGCGTTTTGGCTATTCCGGGAACGCCTTCAACCAGCACATGGCCATCTGACAAAATGGCAACTATAAACAGGTCTATCATTTTATCTTGCCCAACAATAACTTTTTTAATCTCCTGTTTGAGATTTTCAGCGCCATGCTGAACTGGCAACAGGTCTAACCTGCTTTGAAATAACTTGTTATTTTCCATAATATATAGATATTAATATCTTCGATTTTTAAAATCATTTATCATCGTGTGAAGCCGGGACAGTTCTTCTGCAGAAATTGTTTTTCGGTTCTTAATGGCATCTGCCGTTAAATAAATATCTTTTACGAGCGATATATCTGCACCGGACTTGCGCGCTAAGGTTTCAAACATTTTTTCGTCACACTCAGCCATGTTTAGTGAATAACGTGTGCGAAGCTGTTCGTTGAAAAAGGTAATTTTTTTCAGCGCCAGGTCCCGGTGATCTTTGGTTTGCATATACAATCGGGCAACAGTTTCAATAAATTCGAGCGTGTTGTTCTTTAAGTGCTTAATAACCGGCACCGGCCTTTGTCTGCGTTTGCTTTCGAACAACATATAGATAAAAATACCGGCAATAACCAGATAATATGCAGCCCTAAGCGATTTCTGACTAAGGATGTACCTTACAGGGGTGCGTATAATGCTCCTGTAGGGTTTATAATATTCATCCCAGATAGCGTTCGTTTCGGGCAGGTATGACAGTGCAAAGGAAGCATATTGATAATTGCTGTACAAAAGGTGATAATTTGTAAATACCCCCGGTTGGCAATGTAAGTATAAGGCTCCATATTGATAATCAATCCTGATAAAATCCGGCTGCTTCCTGTTGTCAATCCCAAGCACAGCGGTTAGTGAAGTATCAAAAGCCGTAAAAAAATGTTCAGGCAGGTTTCGGTTAAAAAGAAAACCATCTTTCTTTTTAAGCTGTGGATTCACAAGGTGCAACATTTCCTTTTTATGTTTAAACATGCCCGTATCGAGCGGGACAATACGTGTTTTAACGCCCAAAGTGTCGAGCAGTTTCTTTGAAAAACCAAAAGCAGAAATAAAAACATGATTGCCCCCTTCGGCAAATTTAAGCAAGGCAGCTAAATCGAGCTTATCAGGATTAAATTCAGAAGCTATTATTACAAGATTGGTGTTTGGTGGATGATCGCGGCTCAATCCTTCATAGAATGTAACAGTATTGTCAGAAACCTTGTTGTTAAATACAGCAGGCAGTAATTCTTTCCTCATCACCCTGCAACCATAGGGAGTTGAGTGTGATGCATTGAATGTATAGTTCCAGCTCACCGGCCTGGGAGCATAATGTTCGGCTACAATCAGCAAAACAAACAAGACCACCAGCAATATGACTATCCTGCCTTGTTTATTTTTCATTTAATTGATTATAGATATTATTAAAACTCTCCGACAGTTTCTCAAAACCCTGTCTGTCAACCTGAAAATTTCCATACCATACATATTCATATGCCATTAGCGCCCGGGTAAAATCATCGAAAAACGGCAAACCTTTCAGTTCGGACTGATAATCGAAATTGGTTTTCCCCTTTGATATAGAGAGATAGCTTCGGGCTTCAAGGGTTCTTAATACCCTGATAAACATAAACCTTATGGCTGCCCGAAAATTTTTATTTGCTATCGCGGCAGCAATAAGTCTGTCAATATCTGTGTCCCGATCCCCATCCTCAACCTCGATGAATTCGATGTGTGAAATATTTTTTTGTTGATAGAAAATCCCTGACAATCTGGTTTTTGTAAAAAGAACCAACAGAAAAAATACCATAAGGGCAATAAGTACAATTATGAACAATATGGGCACTGCCCCCAACAGAAAAGATACTTTTTCAAAATATTTTCCCAATCTGCGCCAGAACCTGAGCCAGAATGTCAACTCCCCTGCTATATCTGCTTCATTTTCATAAAAATAATCTTTATCGCCCAGATATTTTTCAAATGTTGTACTGTCTGGTTCCCTTACTTTAACCTCTGAAGTGTCATAGAGAACTTTTCTTTCAGCAACCGAAGCATTCACCGGAAAAGAAGGAAAAGCACCAAATACAACAAGAACAAACAGAAGAGATATCCTGGCTACTGACCGCATTATTCTCCTATTTTTTCAATTTTTTCCATCAAAGACGGTTTTTCCTTTGTTTCAACCAGGCTGAAATACCAGAAAGCAAGTATCAGGTTCGGAATCACATATAGTATATATGTTATGACACTTGAAATGGAAGTTACCACAATGTAGGTAGTATTAAAAAAACCGGAAGGGTCAACAGCATTTCCAGGGTTTGAAATCATCTCCTGTATCGTGGTCCAGAATGAGCCGATACCTATCAGCATTGCTGGTATCTGTATGACAATGCTCAGGATATATGTAAGTAAATAGGCTATGATTATAATAAGCAAAGTCATCCACCAGTTCTGTTTAGTAAGTTCAAAACTTCTTGAGAAGGCTTTAGAAAAACCTTTATCCTCGTAAATCAATGCAATGAGGATGATACTTAACGAGATTCCGAGATATATACCGGGAATCAGGCATGCAATTGTTCCTACGGCCACAAGCAAACCCACAACGATATTGGTTCCTAAGACCGGCAGAATAAATCTTTTCATTTCATTCCACACATCAGATACAGTAAAACCATCCCTTCCCTTCTTTACATAAAGTGAAACATAACTGTATGTTGCAGAAATAATCATGGTATGGGCTAAAAGCAAACTTGCCATCAGCAAAACCCAGTAAAAGATCATTCCACCAATCAGACTAAATACAGCCTCGTTTGAACCTGATATGCCGGAAAAAATATCTTTGTAATTATATTGTGCCAGGATCATTAAAAGTGCAGCAATGACAAGAAACGGTAAAACATAATACAGGAATACAGTACCTATTCGCTTATATTCCTGCCTGATAAAGTCGAATGTTGCACCAAAGACTTCGCCAAAATCGCGTTCACGCCTGAAATCAATCGTAGGGTTTTCCATTTTTAATAAGTTTTAAATAAACATGTTTTGGATAAAGTATAAAATAGAAGATAATAAACAGAACAGAAGCCATGATAATAGAGAACCTCAGTACATAAGGAGCTGCAGTGTACCTTGTAACAAAACCTTCGAGAAAAGCAGCAATGATAAAAACCGGTATCAGTCCGAAAACGAGTTTTGTTCCGCGCATTGCACCTTTTTTAAATGACTCCAAACGGGTGAATGATCCCGGAAAAACAATACTGTTGCCCAAAATGATTCCGGCAGCGCCGGCAACAATAATGGCAAAAATCTCCAAGGTGCCGTGTATCCATATGGTAGCAAAAGAATCGAGCAGAAAACCTTTGCCGGCTATAAAAGTCTGAAATGCACCCAGCATAATCCCGTTTCTGATTAAGTACAGACCCGAGCCCACAGATGTAAACACGCCAAAAACAAACACCAGAAATGATACATAGATATTGTTCAGGCTGATACCTAAGAACATTTCTGTCTGGTTCATGCTTTTATACACTGCAAGTGGATCGCCCCGGTTTATATTTTCCAAAGTCTGGTTTATGTATTCATCTCCCATGATAATACGCTCAAAACCCGGATCATACAAGGTTGAAACCACACCAATCAGAACTGCTGCAATAAATACAATGAATGAATAACCTATCTCCTTTCGTGAGGCATAAACCAACAGGGGATAATCTTTTGTCCAGAAAGCCGCAATTCTGTTGCGTTTTACCGGTTTGTTCCTGTAAATAAGCAGGTGTGCCTTTTTGGCCAGCATATTCAGGTATGCAGTTGTATTCGTTCCGTGAAAATATGTCTTTGAAAATGCCAGATCATCTGTAATCTGCAGAAACAAATCAGACAGCTCGTCGGGTTTTAAAACGTACCCGCCGTCGAGCGCATTGTCGAAACGTTCCCATCGTGCTTTATTCTTTTGAAGAAAAGTTACTTCTTTCATATAATGATTAAAACATATTTAGAAAGATGCCGTAATATAGAAAAGATTTTTTTAATTTAACATCCCTGTTCAGGAAAATGGAAATAATTGGTATTCAAACATCGCAAAACGTTGTAATTGATCAACCTGTAGCCAGTATAGGTGAAAGAATGCTTGCGCATTTGCTTGATTATATCTTTTTTTTGGGATATTTTGTTTTAATATATATCATATATACAATAGCCAAAGCTCCGAACGGCATATTATACACGCTGTTTTTTCTCCCGGTGTTACTTTACGATTTTATCTGCGAATTGAGCATGCAAGGTCAGAGCTGGGGAAAAAAGATAGCAAAAATCAGGGTAGTAAAAACCGATGGCGCAGAACTTGACTTTTTCTCATGCTTTATCCGGTGGATCTTTCGTATCGTAGAGAATTTACTGCTCTTCGGAAGTGTTTCCACTCTTTCTGTCATTTTAAACGGCAAGGGCCAGAGACTGGGCGATATGGCTGCAAATACGGCGGTTATAAGAATTAAAAGTAACCAACTCAAAGACACCATATTTGCTGAGGTACCTGAAAACTATGAAGTGAAATTTCCCGAAGCATCCAACCTTACCTCAGCGGATGTTTATACTATCAAAGAAGTGCTGGATTATAGTTTTAAGAATCAATATGTTGGCAAAGCCGCAGAAATGATAATTGCTGCCAAATCATCTTTTGAAAGAAACTTAATGATCAGGAGCAACCTTAATCCGCGTGAATTTCTTGAAACGCTCATAAAAGACTACAACGCCCTTCATAAGGCCTGAAATAGAAATATTATTGAAAACCTGTTTTTTAGCAGCCGAAAACTTGTGATGTTCTTTTTTCTATTTAACTTGCAATAAGGTTGTCAACTTTATCCAATTATTAATTTCACTTTCGAACCAATCGTTTTTGAAAAAGACTTTTTCACATATTGAACCTACCCATATTAACGAATTATTGGCAGCCAAAACTAATTTTTTCCCCGTACCTGAAAAGTTAGACTCGTGTATTTTTCCGTTTCTTTATGGAATAATTGATCACCCGCGTATAAAAGACTTTGTCTCTCGTCCATTGCCTACCGGATATCTGGCGATGTTTATCCATTTTGGTTCGGAAATAGAACTCTTTAACCATTCCTTTAAGGAACCAAAAACCCACAATTGCTTTATAACAGGCGTTCACACGCTTAATAAGCTTAGTTATTTGCACGCTTCAAAAAAAATTGAAAACCTGGTGATTACTTTTAAACCAGGTGGATTTTCCCGGATTTTTAACCGTTCGGCATTCGATTTATTAAACAGGGTAGTTGACCTGGATGAACTGGTTTCATCTGATGTGATGAACAAGCTACACAATCTTACTCAAACCGCAGCAATCGAAGAACGCATTGCAAAACTAAACGATTTGCTGATTTTTTTATTAGAGAATAGCACTTTTAGCTCCCGAAAAAGCCATATCGAAGTTCTTGAATATATTCACCAAAGCAATGGCAACATCAGTCTAAATGATATTGGTGAAATAACTCAAGTGACACCCAGGACCATTGAACGTTCGTTTCAGGTTAATGTTGGCATTTCGCCTAAGGAATACATACGTATTGTGCGCTTTAACAGCATATTCAGGTTTCTGCTCGAAAACCGTTTTGAAGATTGGAGCGATATTGTGCACCGATTTGGCTATTTTGACCAGTCGCATTTTATTCACGATTTCAAGGCAGTAACCGGTTTTACCCCTGGTGGGTTTTTAGCATTCCGTGAGCATGGTATGATTTACCTCGACCGTTTTCAGATAGTTTACCAGATTGAAGACCTCAGGCTGAGACACCGGTTATAGCCAGCCATTAGTCTTAACCATGATCCTCCAGATTTCCTGATTAACTTGATTTCTTCCGTCTACCCTCAATCCCAGTACTCAAGTCATTCTTGCGCTTGCAGGCAACTCAGCGGTATACTTTTGCTATTTTCAAAGTCCTCTCTAAAACAAACTATCACTCTTTTGATGCGATTCGTCAACAAAAAGAACTGATTCGTCACCAAAACACCAACTTCACGAAGACCTGTCGCCTTTTTACAATTTTATGTTTATCGTCTTATTTAATTTTGAGTGTAATTCTAACCATTTGAAATAGTAATAGTAGTGCTTAATAGTTAATAATGAAGGAATGCACTGCATTTACTTTACCCATAAAGACATTATAAGCATGAAAACATTAATTCCAAAGAACCTGCCAGGCAGACTATCATTAGTATTTTTATTCATGTGCCTGTTTACCATTGCCCCTGCACAAGATTTTATTATCAACGATACCCCGTGTAGTATTTCTGATGAATTGGTGGTATCTCCGAATGGTAAGATAATGTTGTATGATGTCTTATTTAGATTTCAAAAACTTTCTTCCACTTATAAACCTCATGGAGAAATCATGGACTTGAGGCCTTATGGAAATAGGCACTCCACTTTTTTCGGAGTTACCTATTATGCCGACAATGATCTGGCGGTGGTCTGGAGCGAATCTGAATGGGTTGATGAAATTTATTGGTCCTATCTATATGTGAAGCAATTCGATTCATTAGGGATTAGTAAATTCGAGGACACCATCATTGATTCCGTCAAGGGAAGTTATGTATGGCCCCGGATTTCCAAAACAACCGACCCGGATAACGAACTGGGACTTGCATTTGTTTTAAAGGACACGCTGTTTGCCATGTATTTCAATCCGGAAACGAACACTTGTTCCCCCAAAAAGGTATTGCTTACCGGCTCAGGGACTCAAAACATAGAAACGGTCGATTTTCTGACAAATACTGATGTAAGGGTGATATGGCGTGATGTGAACATAAACATCCGGCATAAAATGCTGGCCAAATCGGGTGAAACTGTAATAGCAGAATCCATCATTATAAACCGTGGATCCATAAATTATGATATGCGTTTTTTAAAATACGCCTCTATATCGAACGGCAACTTTATGCTTGCCGAATACCATGAAAACCCCATAACTTACCAGCATGGCATTGAAACCCGAAAGTTCAGCAATGATGCGGTTGCCATAAGTGATCCGGTTTGGATGTGCGATTCGTTAGAACCCAGCATGTCAGATGATATTTCGGCTTATAGCCACATCTCTATGCAGGATGATGGAAAAGCAGTTGTTGTTTGGTCAAAAAGGTATTGGGACACTGTTTTATGGAAAGAAATAAAATTTTTATACATGCAGCTACTGGATGAAAACGGAAATAAGTTTGGCAGTACTTTTTTGCCTACTACCATTAACACCGAATCCTACAAAAAGTCCTATGGCGTAAGGCAGGAATGGCCTAAAGTAAGGTTGCACAACGATACCATTTTGCTACTTTGGAACAATTATAACGAAGAGCTACTCCCACAGGTAAGTCCATTTATGAATGTGCAACGTTATACCCTCCCGATAGAAACCGCCATCTCTTCAATACCTGCTTCACCACTAAAGCACAGTGTTTTCGCAAATCACAACACAGGTGATATTTGGCTGATAGTTGAATCAGATATATACCAAAATTCTGATATTGTATTATTTGATGTTTTAGGAAGGCCTTTATATACAATGCAATCATTGGTATTGCAACCGGGACGAAACGAAATATTGCTTAAAGAATCAACAAGGCTTAAAGGAAATTTTGCCATTTATCAGATAAATACAGGTGACAAAAAGTTTTGCGGACGGTTTATTTGGTGAACCCCAGAATAAATAAAGGGTATAGCACCAGAACACCAATAGCGCTTTATTTTTGGGAGTGGACTCAATATTAAAAAAAGTAGTAACTAAAATTAATAAGGAGGTAACCAATGAAACTTCAGACTTTTTTACCATTTGTGCTATTCCTGCTACTCGTAAGTTCCCTGGGCTTGTCGGCACAAGAGGCAATAACAGCTGCGGGCGGCAGCTGTTCAGGCAGCGGTGGTACGTCGTGCTTCAGCCTAGGCCAGATAGCCTGCAACACGCTATCAGGGTCCGGATTTACCTTGCTACAAGGGGTGCAGCAACCCTATCAGGTTGATGTCAGCAATTCAGAAGGGGTATCAGGCATAAGCAAAAGCATAACCGTATTTCCAAACCCTACAGGTGGAAAGCTGTTTTTGACCATTGAAGGTACGTTGCCGGCAGGGCTTTTTTGCAGATTGTATGATCTACAGGGGAACTTGCTGTTCCAAAAACCATTGAACGAAAACCTATGTACTGTAGAAATGGAAATGCTTCCATCTGCCACATATCTGGTTGAAATAAGAGAAAAGGAAAGAATTTTGAAGTCATTTAAAATCATTAAAAAATAAACCCATGAAAAAGCTATTTATTACCCTAACAATTGCTTTATTCAGCACTATACTGATGGGGCAAAGCACCGAAAAATGAGCTGTCAGGCAGTAATTAGAAACAATGACAACCAGCTTGTCATAAATCAAAATGTGGGCGTGATGATCCGTATCCTAAAAGGTTTATCCATCGGAGCAGCTGTTTATTCAGAAACACAAACACCTTTGGCAAATGCGAATGGGTTGATAAGCATAGAAATTGGAGGTGGCATTAGTTCTGATAATTTTTCCACTATCAAATGGTCAGATGGCCCCTACTACCTTAAAACAGAAATTGACCCTGCCGGGGGCGCCAATTACACCATTATAGGGGTAAGCCAGTTATTGAGTGTGCCTTTTGCCCTGCATGCCAAAACTGCCGACAACATCAGTAACTTTAATGCGCTCCAGCTTAACGGCATATGCCTTCCCTATACTTTCGGGCCAGATACCGACTTTGTTGGCACCGAGGGCAGTTTTATCGGTTTTGGGCACCATGGAGTTAGCGAAGATTTTATATCGTGTACCTATATATTAATAAAATAAGTTATTAAGAAGTAAAAACAATATTCAAAACTAGGCTTTTTTGCACCAATATGTTATAGATTCCTGCCTTCGCAGGAATGACGATATAACTTGACATTGT
Source organism: Bacteroidales bacterium (assembly GCA_046485045.1). GTDB lineage: Bacteria > Bacteroidota > Bacteroidia > Bacteroidales > UBA10428 > JAFGPL01. The sequence goes on along the minus strand of JAWOHT010000182.1, from coordinate 1,728 downwards.
AAATTAACTATTAAAACAACCTAAAACCAAAAATTATGAAACAAAGAATCAGTGTAAGCGCAGCTTTAATCATACTGTTTTCAGTTGCTCTGCTAGATGCCCAGGAAATTGATAAAAATGAGCTGGCAAGGAATACTCTTACCAAAGTACTAAATGTGCAGCCCGGAGAGTTGGTGGTAATTCACGGAGGAAAACACACGCTTGATCTTCTTGAGGCTTTTGCAATTGAAACGTATAGGTTGGGAGCCAGTCCTGTTCCTGTTTTTACTAGCGATAAAATAGAAAGGCTGTCGTATGAGTTGTTTCCCGAAGACCAGATTGATAAACTCGTTCAAAGTCAGGTTAAGTATTATAATGCTATGGATGTTATGATTAATCTTATACCCTGGTTTGAAAATGAAGAAGAAGCATTGAAAGGCCTGCCCGAAGAAAAGATACATAAAATGGATATGGCTATTGCGAGTATTAATCTTGATACGATGAATATCAGAGGTGTAAATGTTTTTTACCCGACACTAGCTGATTCGAAGAAGTACACTATGGATTTCGAAACATATTCGCAGATGATTTGGAAAGCAATTAACACCGACTATACCAAAATTTCAGATCAGGCAAAAAAGCTCGAAAATATGCTCGTGAATTCCGAAAAAGTTGAAATTGCCAGTCCGGCAGGTACTAAAATCAGTTTTTCGGTAAAAGGCAGAAATTGCTTTAAAATGGATTGTGTTATTGACAGCACTGAAGCTGAAAGCCATATTTTTATGGAACGATGGGGGAATGTTCCAGAGGGATTAATTTATACATCAATTATTGAAACATCGGGAAATGGAAAGTTTATCTGTCCCGCAATACACTGTGAACCTGATGTGATTAAAATTTTTTCCTCTACAGTTAAAAACGGAAAAATGACTGACATAAAAGCCGATGAGAATCAGGATTGTTTTTTTAAAACCTGGAACAAGTATAGCAGCCCTAAGGATATGATTGCCGGATTATCTATTGGATTAAACCCTGAACTGAAAATGACAGGAGAAAATGCATATCTGCAAAAAGGATCAGCAGCTGGTATGGTATATATTTCATTTGGACATAATTATCAGTTTGGTGGTGAGAACGAGGTAGATGGTATGTATTCTGCTTGGTTCCCGGTTAGTAATGCAACACTAAAAATTGATGGTGTTGTGGTAATAAAAGATGGGGAATTGTTACTTGAGTAAGTTTAACCAGAAAAAGCCCCAAATAATACCACTGAAATACGATTTTATGAAAAAACATTTTACTACAATCCTTCTGGTCCTGTTTTTATGTGCTTATTGGTCCGGGCCGTTGGGGATCAAGCGATCCCTGGCTGGGGATTCCGGTTAAATGGACACAGATATCGGGGGTCAGGCTTATTGTTGAACTGGGAATCGAGTCCTACAAAGTCGATCCCAGTCAAGGTACGCATTTTTTTCACAACCTAACAAGTTTCGGAGCTTATCATAATTTTCCCGAAACACTTCCCTGCCCGGCACTTCCTCCGGATCATCGGCATAAACCGGGCATGGAATAGGGAATACAAAAACCAAGGATTTTGAAAGCTGGGCGGATGTCTTAAGCTTTGCATTTTGGCAAACCGGGCATCCAACATATCAAGTAAAATAATCTGGCCTGCACGGGTGGATAAAGTTCTTGTTTGTCACACTTTTCTGAGTGAACACTCCCAAAACAATTTGGTCAGCGCTGCAG
>JAWOHT010000118.1:0-17536 GCA_046485045.1 Bacteroidales bacterium | reverse complement strand
AATGGCGAATATATTGTTCGGCCTGAAAAACCAGGTAAAGCAATGATAACTGTAAGCATTAAAGGAAAAACCATTCAGCAATCACAGTTTCGCGTGAAAACAGTTCCTGATCCGGTGGCTGCCATTAAAACATCTAATGGATATTTTTTTGGTGGAGAAATTACTAAAGATGAGCTGCTTGCTGCTGATGGCATAACAGCAGTTATGAAATATTTTGATTTTGATTTATCCTTTGATATTGTTGAATTCACTGTTTTATATGTTATTCAAGGATTTGTAAGTGAATCAATTTCACGTACTGATAAATTTACCGATAAACAAAAAGATATGATCAAGTCGTTAAAAAGTGGTAGTAACCTTTATATTCAAGATATCAAATGTAAAGGGCCGGATGGTAAATTGCGTAATTTGGGTACAATTTACTTTAAATTGAAATAATTAACTTTTAATCTGATTTATTCCTATACTCATTGAAAAATCAACTTTTCTCGCCCCAATCCTCAATGGAGACGGTTGATTTTTCATTTTTTTACGACCATAAACAGATTTTTGAAAATGAAGGTGAAATTTCTTGGATATGCATCACTCCAAAGGAGTTTCTGATATTCTGTATACATAATTTAAATTAATCTAATCAAAACACCTGTGATTATTAAAACATAAATCCATCGCACAGTCAAAAAATATCCTGTCTGGTTTATTACCGTATCTAACGCAATAACATATTGCCGGTTTAGGTTACATTTCTGAAATATGCTTCCGCAATCATTAAATCCAGTGCAGATGTTATCTTAATATTCTCCGGATTTCCTTCCACAAGGCTAATTTTTTGTTTAATGGTTTCTACAACAGAGGCGTCGTCGGTAAATGATTCGTTGTATGGTTTTTTAAATGCCTTTATCAGCAGGTTACTCACGAAAACCTGGGGAGTTTGGACCAGCTTGTATTTATCGCGGTCAACCATTTGATTTTCTGAACCATCAACCTTTCTTAATGATTCACAAATATCAATTACAGGTATGGCTGCACCGGTTTTTGCTGCCTGTACAAAGCATCTTTTAATTGTATTTCGGCTTACCAGAGGGCGCACCCCGTCGTGAATTGCAACCAGGCAGCCGGGCTTAATCCCCCTTAACCCCTTTTTTACCGAGTGAAACCTTGTCTCACCGCCTTTTCTAATCTCGTGCTGAACCTTAAAACGGTATTCTTTGCAGAGCTTTTTCCAATATTTAACCTGTTCTTCCGGAAGCACTACAATAATTCTTAAAGCATTATCGAAATTTCTGAACTTTTTAATGGTGTGCATAAGAATGGGCAAGCCGGCAATGAAAAGAAACTGCTTTGGTATATTCGTGTTCATTCTGCTGCCTGTGCCCCCGGCCACAATAATTGCAATTTTGTCCATAGCAAAGGAATAAAATAAAACGCCTCTGAAAATCACCCTAAAGATAATCATTTCAGAAAATACCTGAAACAGGTTGAAGAGATAAAAAAACAGACTATTTTTATTACCTGTAATCCGAATTTAAACTGTTGACCCATGATAAGCAACGACGTATTAAATTATCTTAAAAAACTCTCAAAAAATAACAACAAGGAGTGGTTTCAGGACAATAAGCCCATGTATGAAAAAGCCAAAAAAGAATTTGAGCTGTCGGTGCAATTGCTGATCATTGAAATTGGCAAATTCGACAAAACCATTTCGGGTTTAGAACCTAAAGAGTGCATTTTCAGGATTTTCAGGGATGTAAGGTTTTCTCATGATAAAACCCCTTATAAAACCAACTTCGGGGCTTACATGGCGCCAGGCGGCAGAAAAAGCGGACGTGCAGGATATTATCTGCACATCGAACCCGGTAGTTATTTCCTTGCCGGTGGTATTTATATGCCCCCGTCAGACACATTAAAAAAGGTGCGGAATGAAATATTCCATAACCTTGATGAATTCAAAGAAATAATTCATCATGATAACTTTAAGAAACTTTTCGGCCAGGTATGGGGCAAAAGGTTAAGCACAGCGCCAAAAGGGTTTCCCAAAGATTTTGAAGGAATAGAATACCTGAAGTATAAAGATTACAATATGATAAATGAGCTGAATGAATCAGCCATAACAGATGAAGGTTTCATAAGCTTTGCAGCAGAAGTATTCAGGGCCATGGTGCCCTTCAACAGGTTTATTAACCAGGCTATATCGGGGAGTATTTAGCTATTGCCCACATACCTGTTCACCATGTTGAGCAAGACATTAATTTCTATTGGTTTACTAAGGTAATTATCGCATCCGGCCTGGCTGCATTTTATTCTCTCTTCGGGCATTGCAAAAGCTGTTTGGGCAATCACAGGAATTGCGTGATTTAGTTTTTTGATTTCCCTGGTAGTATCAAATCCGTCGATTACGGGCATTTTCATATCCATTAAAATAAGGTCATAGTGTTCGCCCGAAGCAACCAGATCAATAGCTTCCTGCCCGACCCTGGCCCATGATATAATGGCTTGGGTGTCTTCAAAAATGTCTTTGATAAGTAGCCAGTTGATCTCTTCATCATCAACCACGAGAATTTTTTTGCCTGAAAAATTGTAATTCTCTTCCATGAAAAGGGTATTATGTACAACAATCTAATTGTTGCCTCAAATGTAAATTTATTAACCGAAAAACTCTGAAAAAGAAATACAGAGTTATAAAGAACCATGCTTTTTATCCAGTTCGTTCCAGGCCAGGGCACTGGCTCCCAGCACACCGGCGTTGGTCTCCTGCAAAGACGAGAGTAATACTTTTATTTTATTCCGGTAAATGGGCAACAGGTTCTCCTCCATGTGTTGAATGGCAGGTTTCATAATCAGGTCCCTGGCTTTGGCCAGGCCGCCAAGGAGGAAAATCGCTTCGGGACTGGTATGACCCACGGCATCTGCCAGCTTTGACCCAAGAATTTTTCCGGTATATTCAAATGCTTCGAGTGCAATCAGGTCGCCCTTTCTGGCAGCTTCGGTAATCATTTTGGCAGAAAGTTCGGCATAGCTTACATTTCTGAGATCGCTCTCGTAAGTTCTTTCGCTAAGCAGGTGAAAGACTGTACGTTTAATACCTGTTGCAGACACATAGGTTTCAAGGCATCCTTTTTTACCGCAACCACAATCCCTGCCTTTAAGCTTCACATTCACATGGCCCAGTTCGCCTGCAAACCCGTCGTGCCCGTATACGAGGTTCCCGTTTACAACAATTCCGCTGCCCAGCCCGGTACCGAGTGTTATTACTATAAAATCTTTCATTCCCTTTGCCCCGCCATAAATCATTTCCCCCAGGGCTGCTGCATTTGCATCGTTGGTGAGCACTATTGGTATATCTTTAAAATAGGCTTTAAGCCGCTCTACAAACGGGATGATTCCCTTCCAGTTGAGATTTGGCGGGTGTTCGATAGTACCTTTATAATAATTGCCATTCGGGGCGCCAATTCCAACCCCCATAACAACAATTTCTTCTTTGAGCCCCTGTATGGTATTTTCAATTACAGAATCAAGATTTTCAAGATATGCATCAAACTCGCGGTAGACATCGGTAGACATAAAATCCTCGGCCAGGCAATTACCATCCCTGTCAAGTATGCCGTACTTGGTGTATGTCCCGCCTATATCTATGCCTATTACTGCTTCTTTCATGCCAATGGTTTAATTTTCTTTACAAAATTAATATTATCTTTAGAAAAAGATGTTAAATAAGATTTTTTGATAACATTAGCATTGCAAAACCAGAATTATCTATAAAAAAATACTTAATTTTAATTCAATAAATCTTAACCAACCTATGATAGTAAAGAATTTTATTGTCCCGATAGACTTCTCGGAGGAATCGGGTAAAGGACTTGAACTGGCTATTTTGTTTTCAAAGCATACCTATGTAAACATTCAAATGGTTCATGTACTCAGAAAGTTAGCCGATCATACATCTGCCAGCATTGATATTGATGCGGAACAGGCCGAAAATGCCCTTAAAAAGATGGTGGATAAATACACTCCCCTGCTGGGAAATAATTCAAATTTAAGATATATCACCAAAAAAGGGAAGATTTATCAGGAAATTGTTAACCAGGCACAGTCTTACAAAGACTCTGTAATTACAGCATCTACACATGGATTATCGGGTTTTGAAGAATTTTTTATTGGGAGCAATGCCTATAAAATAATCCTGGCAACTGACAGGCCTGTTATAACCCTGCGAAAAGGGACATGCCCTGATGATATTAAAAAAATCATCCTTCCGATTGATACAGGCGAAGACACGAGGCAAAAGGTACCGTTTACCACCGAACTGGCTCAGCTTTTCGAGGCCGAGGTACACATTATTGCAGTGAACTCGAACAAAGACGATAAAGCAATTAACAAACTAAGGGCTTATTCTACCCAGGTTGCCGGGTATATGGTTGGCAAGGTAAACTACACCACCGAAGAATTGTTTGGTGAAAATATTTCAGACCTTATCGTTAACTATGCCAAAGCTGTAAAAGCCGACCTTATTTCGATCATGACGGAACAATCTCCCGGCATAAGCCTCATATTAGGCAATACAGCACACCAGATAATTAACAAAGCCGAGGTTCCGGTATTAAGCATTACCCCGCGGGAATTAAAGATTACAGGCGGTTCGTTCAAAACATTTGGTGATTAGCTCTGAATATTATCCCCGGCCGGTTTTGTTTCAGCATCTGCATTCTGGTGTTCCGGTATTTCTGATTTGAAATATCTCTTCTGGAAAATTAAGATAAGTATAACTCCAATAGAGATCGAAGAATCGGCAATGTTGAAAATCGGCCTGAAGAACTGAAAATGTTCTCCCTTCATAAAAGGAAACCAGTCGGGAATACGCGTATCAATAACAGGAAAATACAAAAGATCAACGACACAACCCCTGAAAAGCCCTGCATATCCTGAAAAATTCAAATTGGCCACACCGCTGTAGCTTATCCATTGTTTAAGTTCTTCGTTATAGGCTGTTCCCTTATCGAACAAAAGCCCGTAAAAAATGCTGTCGATAATATTGCCAACGGCTCCTGCAAGTACCAGCGATAAACACATAATTAAACCTGTTGCTGCCTGTTTTCTGATAAGTTCGCGCATGTACCAGATGATAGCAATGCTCGCGATAATCCTGAAAATAGTTAGTGCCGGTTTGCCGATTTTACCTGGAATATCAATGCCAAAAGCCATGCCCGGATTTTCGATAAACCGTAATAAAAACCAGTTGCCAAAAACATGAATAGACTGGCCATAAAACATATTGGTCTTAACAATGATCTTTGAAAGCTGGTCTATTATAAGAATCAGGCTGACAATAAGAATAGATTTTGTTGTGTTTGACATTCATTTCTATTTTATAATCTATAAAAATAAAAATGATTGAAGAAATGCTTCAATCATTTTCGTAATTTTCACTGCAGGCAACTATCGCTGTTTTTGTTTGGCATCAATAGAAAGCGTTGCATGTGGCACTGCCCTAAGCCGTTCTTTAGAGATCAGTATACCGGTTTCGCGACATATACCGTAGGTTTTGTTCTCAATGCGCACCAGTGCAGCCTGTAAATGCTGAATAAACTTTTGCTGTCTTTGGGCCAGTTTTCCAGACTCCTCCTTAGACAGTGTTGCTGCACCTTCTTCAAGCACTTTGAATGTAGGTGATGTATCCTGTGTGTCATTGCTTTCACTTTGAGTAATGGCACTCTTTAGGAGTTCATAATCTTTCTTTGCTTTATCGAGCTTGTCGAGGATAATCATCTTAAACTCCTCAAGTTCTTCATCTGAATATCTTGTCTTTTCTGCCATAGCTAAGATTTTTAATACATTTTAAAAATAACAAAAAAAAAGAATATTAATACCTTTAATTAAAAAATCTTATTGATTTTTATAAGGGTTTTAATATCTTCATCCAGTTCCACCTCTTTGGCCTCGCCAGAGGCTATGTTTTCAACCAGATTGAGATTTTTGGCAAGGGTCTGGTTGCTGATATAATCTCTGAAGTTCAAAACAGAATCATCGAGGTTCTGGTTTTTCAGAATTTCGACATTGATCTTGTCGGTAACTTCAAACCCGCTTTCTTTGCGGATGTTCTGGATACGGTTAATCAACTCGCGGGCAAGGCCCTCCTGCCTCAGGTTTTCGGTAATTGTAATATCCAGCGCCACGGTAAGTCTTCCTTCTGAGGCCACCAGCCATCCCGGAATGTCTTCAGAAACAATTTCAACGTCGGAAAGCTGCAGGTCAACCATTTCGCCTGCGGCATCAATAGAGAGGTGGCCTTCAGACTCTAATCGTGCAATATCCTCCTGACTGAAACCAGCAATTGTCGCCGAAATATCTTTCATTAATTTACCATATCGTGGCCCGAGTTTCTTAAAGTCGGGTTTGATTTTCTTAAGCAGGATATTGGACGAGTCTTTTAAGAATTCAACCTCCTTAACATTTACCTCAGTAAGAATTAAATGTTGCACCGCCTGAAACTGCTTTTCAAAGCCGTTGTCGAGCAGGGGTATCATTATTTTGCCCAGTGGCTGTCTTACTTTAATGTTCACTTTTCGGCGCAGCCCGAGGATCATAGATGATATTTTCTGTGCAATGTCCATTCTTTCTTCCAGAGCTTTGTCAACAAGCTGGGTGTTGCAAACCGGGAATTTAACAAGGTGTACCGACTCTTCGGCATCTTTATGTGTTACAGCATTTAAATCTCTGTAAAGTTTGTCCATGTAAAACGGCGCTATAGGTGAGGCGAGCTTTGCCACAGTAACCAGGCAATTATACAGGGTCTGGTAGGCCGAAATTTTATCTTGGTCATAGCTTCCACCCCAGTATCTTTTTCGGTTAAGCCTAACATACCAGTTGCTAAGGCTTTCGGACACAAAATCTTGTATGGCCCTGCCGGCCTTTGTAATTTCAAGGTTCTCGTAATGCCCCTCTACCTCCTCAACCAACGAATTAAGCAATGAAATAATCCAGCGGTCAATCTCCGGCCTTGAAGCAATATCCAGGTTGTTCTCTTTAAACGAGAATTTGTCAACATTGGCGTAGAGTGCAAAAAATGAGTAGGTGTTATAAAGTGTCCCGAAAAATTTACGCTTCACCTCTTCTATGCCTTCAACGTCGAATTTAAGGTTATCCCAGGGCTGCGAGTTGGTCATCATATACCAGCGCACAGGGTCTGAACCAAATTTCCCGATCACATCAAATGGGTCAGCAGCATTGCCGAGGCGCTTTGACATTTTGTTCCCGTTTTTATCAAGCACCAGTCCGTTGCTGATGATGCTTTTAAAAGCAACCGAATCGAACAGCATGGTGGCCAGGGCATGCAGGGTAAAGAACCAGCCCCTTGTCTGGTCAACGCCTTCGGCAATAAAGTCGGCCGGGAATTGCTTTTTAAATTCAGTTTCATTCACCGCAAAAGGATAATGTAACTGGGCGCAGGGCATAGCGCCCGAATCGAACCATACATCAATAAGGTCGGGTTCCCTGAACATTTTATTGCCGCTGTCTGAAACCAGAAATATTTCATCTACAAATGGACGGTGAAGGTCAAACCCATGATAGTTTTCTTTCGAATAATCACCTTCTTTATAGCCCCCCAAAGGATTTGATTTCATATAACCTGCAGCAACAGCTTTTTCAATTTCTATTTTTAATTCGAGGACAGAGCCGATGCATTTCAATTCTTTTTTATCTTCGGTAACCCAAACCGGCAGGGGTGTTCCCCAATACCTCGACCTTGAAAGGTTCCAGTCAACAAGGTTTTCGAGCCATTTTCCGAACCTGCCGCTACCTGTTGATTCGGGCTTCCATGTTATGGTATCGTTCAGTTCGATCATCCTTTCTTTAAGGGCTGTTGTTTTAATAAACCACGAATCGAGCGGATAATAAAGCACAGGCTTATCGGTTCTCCAGCAATGCGGGTAATTGTGTATATGTTTCTCAATTCTGAAAGCTTTGTTATCTTTTTTCAGGTAAACGGCAATGTCTACATCGAGCGTGGTATCATCGGGACCGAGGTTCTCGTCGTATTCATTCTTTACATATCTTCCGGCAAAAGGTTTGTATTCATCAATATAAACATACTGTTTAACAAACTCTTCATCAAGCGCCCCAATGTCAAATAACCTGCCTTTTCTGTCAACAAGCGGGCTCTTCTGCATGTTTTTTTCCACTACCATTATCGGAGGCACATCGTATTGCTTTGCTATTCTAAAGTCGTCGGCGCCAAATGTCGGGGCGATGTGAACAATACCGGTACCGTCAGCGGTAGTCACAAAGTCTCCCAAAAGCACCCTGAATGCCTCTTTTTCGGGTTTTATCCACCTGATGAGTTGTTCGTACGCGATGTTCTCCAAACGGGAACCTTTAAATTCATCAAGTATTACGAAAGGAATGTACTTATCACCCGGCTTATAATCAGCGAGCGAGAGTTCCTTGTTTTTATCGGAAAAATAATTTCCGGCAAGCTCTTTGGCAAGAACGGCAATAAAAGGTTCACCGGTATAAGGGTTGAACGAGCGCACCTTCACATATGTAATGTCAGCCCCTACTGCAAGGGCGGTATTTGACGGCAGTGTCCAGGGGGTAGTAGTCCATGCCAGGAAATAAATACCTGCATCTGCACCGGTAAAAAGAAATTCAGACCGGCTGTTGCGCACCACCTTAAACTGGGCAACGCATGTGGTATCTTTTACATCGCGGTAACATCCGGGCTGGTTGAGTTCGTGGGTACTCAGGCCTGTACCGGCTGTCGGTGAATAAGGCTGAATGGTATAACCTTTGTACAGCAGGTCTTTGTCGTACAACTTTTTAAGAAGGTACCACAATGTTTCGATGTACCTGTTGTCGTATGTAATATATGGATTGTCCATATCTACCCAATACCCCATTTTATGGGTAAGGTCTTCCCATTCGCGGGTGTATTTCATCACCTCTTTTTTGCAGGTGTTGTTGTAATCCTTTATGCTAATTGTTTTCCCGATATCATCTTTGGTGATCCCGAGCGATTTTTCCACGCCCAGTTCAACCGGAAGGCCATGTGTGTCCCACCCTGCTTTTCGCTCTACCCTGTAACCCTTAAGTGTTTTATAGCGGCAAATAATATCTTTAATGGCCCTTGATATAACATGATGAATACCGGGCATGCCATTGGCAGAGGGTGGACCTTCATAAAAAATAAAATTCCCCTTTCCCCCATCCCTTGTGGAAATGCTTTTCTCAAAAGTATTTTCAGCGTTCCAAAGTTCAAGTATCTGACTGTTGATCTCGGAAAGGTCGAATTTTTTATATTCCGGGAACCTCGTACTCATTGTAATTCAATATTTTAGATGAAAACTATAGGGTTAAAAATGTTCACAAAGATAGAGTTATGAAGAGAAAAAAACAATTGTTGGTACAAATTGTTACTAATATTATCGTAACCAGTATATTTCAGGCTTTTTTCAGGGTAAAGGAAAACGAACTGCCATTACCAACCTCGCTGCGGACATTAATGGTTTGTCCGTGGGCCTCTATGATGTGTTTTACGATTGATAACCCAAGCCCGGTGCCGCCCATTTCGCGCGAGCGGCTTTTGTCTGTCCTGAAAAAACGCTCAAAGATACGCGGCATATCTTTTTGTTCGATGCCAATGCCGTTATCGGTTACTTCAATCATAAGGTGTTCGGCCATATCAATAAAATCTACGGTGGTGGAACCGTTTTTTTTGCCGTATTTTATCGAATTGGCTATCAGGTTATTTATAGCCTCGAGAATTCTCTTTTTATCTGCAAGCACATGTATCTGTTTGTCAGATTTTCCGGCAAACTTTAGTTTAATTCCCCTTTCCGAGGCCATCATTTCATGAATTTCAAACGAATCTTCAAAAATCTTCACAATATTGCATTTCACAAGCTCAAGTTTCAGCTCGCCAGATTCAAGCCTCGAAATAGAGTCAAGATCGTTGATGATGGAGATAAGCCTGTTAACACTTTTTTCAGCCCTTTCGAGGTATTGCCTGTTAATGTTGGTGTCTTCCAGTCCTCCGTCGAGCAGTGTTAAAACATATCCCTGAATGTTGAACAAAGGCGTTTTAAGTTCATGTGACACGTTGCCGATATATTCCCTGCGATATTTCTCAAGCTGCTGTAAATGGGCTATCTCGAGTGTTTTTCGCTTGGCCCAGAGAATCACATCTTTCCGAACGGCTTTTAAAATATCTTTGTCGTCAAAGTCATTTGGAATATCTTTCTTTGAAATGCTGACATTCTGAATGGTTTTGTAGAGCGGAATAATTTTCTGAAGAATGATTTTATTGATATACGAAGAAGAGAAAATAAAAACCGAAAGGAATACTATCAATCCGGCAATCAGGGCCAGTAATGCAACGCCTTTCAGGTGCATAAGGTAAATGATAACTATGGCAGCAACTGTGACAAAAGATGCAAAAAGGGCAATGTATATTGCTGTTTGTCTCGGCGTTAATGAATTCATAATTTAATCTTAATTTACAATAGTGTTTCAATAAGACCGTTAATGATACGCGTAATAATAATATTTTGTAAAATTGAAAATAATAATCAAAATGAAGGTTATCATAACATTAAATTTCAAAAACTATAAAAAAATTTTATCATGAAAATCAATAAACAAACGCTTATCAGGTGGAAAATATATTTTGACCGTGCCCGCATGTATATAGGTTATTTCCAGTTCGTGATGCTTGTTGTGATTTTTATCAACTCGATAAAAGGCAACAAATACGGCAAATACCTTGTTGAGTATTCCGAAATTTCAATTCCGCTTTTAATCATTCTTTTCTTAGGTGGTTCGCTGATTCTGGGATATCTCGATTCGAAACTGGGCATAAGGAGTGAAGAGATGCGAAACCTGTCGTATCATAACCCGGTACAAAGAGAAATGCTTGATACCCTGCATGAAATAAAAGACGAAATGAAAAAGAAAACAGAGACCAGATCGTAATTAAAGGGCATCGGGTGGAGAAAGCGAAGACCGTAACTGATTTACTATTTTCTGTTATCATCTTTTGTCTCATAGGATTTATATTTTCTTAATTCTCATTTCCAAAGTGGTTCGTTTTGCCAAGTTGCAGGAAAGCCCATTGCTCGGGTGTCTTTATTAATGCTAAAAGCGGTATCGAATGTGGAATTGGGCTTAAAACGATGGTTTTGCTTATCGGCTAAAAGAGGATACCAGTAGCCGCTCAAACGTTAATAGCTAACAACCTCAAGCAAGTGTAATGCTTTTGGTTCGTCTTCGATATTTAGACCTCTGTTTTTAAGTTGCTGAAGTTGGTCGGCATACGAAAGTGCCGTTTTATTATAGGACACTTTGTTCATGGGTATATAAATAAAAAGCTCACCCTGAGCGCGCTGTTCTTAAGGGAAGCGGGGTAAGCATGTTACTGCAAATGTATGTCAATTTTTCTCATAATCAAAAATTTTTCAACAATTTATTTCAATGCCTCCTTAATTATCCGTACTTCCACAATACTATTGAGAGTTTCCAAAATATTGCGTACAGGATGTGAAGAGATGCGAAACCTGTCGTATCATAACCCGGTACAAAGAGAAATGCTTGATACCCTGCATGAAATAAAAGATGAACTGAAAAAGAAAACAGAGACCAGATCGTAATTAACGGGCATCGGGTGGAGAAAACGAAGAATTGAATAATGTTGGCAACTGGTCTTATTCAATCGTTTCAATGAATTGTTTAGCTGTTATTGTTTGTAAATTTGATTTTTTAAAATCTTTCAGATTTCTAGTAATTATCAATTCTTGTCCATTTTCAATTGCTGTAAAATATTGAAGTCCATCCTCAAAATCTGAAAAAATCTCGTTGTTCAATGCCAATCCAACAATTTTATCATCTAATGGTAGAATTTTCACTATCAATCTAAGTTTTCTTAATATTGATTTGGCTTTATTTGAATTCATTTGTCGCAATAATGCATAACTGGTAAAGGCGGTAGTTTCATTTTTTAGTCTCCATAAACTTAGTTATATCCTCAATTACCATAATTATATATTTTTCATTTTTATACAGGAATAGACGTGTCGAAAATTGAAGATGTTTATTTACAATTTGATTGTTATAATCAAAGAATGGTTTTGATATATGATTTTTATATATTATCTCATTGTTCATATATGAAGTAAGTGCAGCAATTCTCAATTCACAATCACAACACTTTGAAGTTTCACCACATTCTTTTCGCTCTTCAATTTGATAAGCACATCCTATTGCCTCACCACATTTTTTGTATAGTAAATCCTCGTCCTTTTTATTTGAAAAAATTGTTTTTAAAGCATCATTAAAGGCTACTAATCTAACTTGCTTGTCTAAAAGTAAAATACAAGAATTAATACTATTAAGTATAATATTCAGAAAATCACTGGAATTTCTAAGAAAGCTAAAACTTACATTTGTAGAGGTTAAATCAGATTTCATTGCTTTAATTTTTTAGAATCTAAACCATTATTATTACAAGTTAATGATAAGTAAGAACTTTTTGGAATCAATAATGACTCGGCAGTCAAGTGAAAATTACCGCTAACATGCAGAAATTTCAAGCTTTGCTAAAGCTAAGGTTGATAAACCGGTTACATCATGATTTTCCATTTTCTGTCGTCATCTTTTGTCTCACATGCAGGCAAATATTTTTGGTAAACAATTGTGTCGTTTCGGAAAAACCAAAGCAATTTACAAATATTTTACCGGAAAGCATTTAATGCAGCCAGAAATTTAAAAATTTTCGAATAAGGCTGATACAGATACAACGGTAAGCTATACTTCGAATCACAATAATATCTGAATAAGATGAGCGCGTGTAGCGCTAAAGCTAAGCCCGCGCTGTTGGGGAGCAGTAGGCTCACCACTTTACCTATAGTGTTATGGGTTGGGTATTTTTATCAATAGTATATATAAGTCTCTGATTCATTTTTGCTTATTGGAAATCCTTGGGAATTATAATGATATTTATTTTCAGTTATTTGCTTATTATCAACTGATTGATCAACATCAAAATGAATTGTATATGTTTCCTTGATAATATTATTCGTATTAGTATATCGCCCAGGTATCATTAAGGAATTAAAAGATTTATAAGGATTATTTTTGTTGTCAAATTCAAAGACAGTTGTTGTCTGAAGTTCTGATTCTCCATTGGCTAAAATCCAATAATGAAGTCTCTTTGTTAAATTGTTATTACTATCATAATTATAGTCAATATATCCTGTGCGTTCATTATCACGAAAAAAAGTCTGTCGATTTATTCTGTTTTTATCGTCATAACTGTATTCACAAATTCCTAAGTAATTTTCAAATTTAATAATTTTGCCTTCATTATCATAAGAATATGTTTTTGTACTATTTTTCTCAGTATTTGTTGAATTTACCCATTCTTTTCGATTCATAGCCGAATCTACAATAGATTTGCAACTACTATACATACCCGGGTCAATATAGTAATCAGATGAAATCAATTTTCCGTTTTGATAATTGTGTTTGGTGTAATGTAATTTACTCTTTTCCTCCATAATTTGATTTGAATCATTGTATTTATACTCATAATACAGCTCAGAATCAAATTTAACCTGATAAAGTAATTCAGAGTTATTCCTGTAGATTAGTCCAGAATCTTCTTTATCACATGCTGACAAAATAACCATCAGTAACAAACAAATTATTTTAATCGATTTTATCATAGTAAAATGTTTTTCATTAAAGATGTTTTATCAGGATTAAAGGTTGCGTCATTGTCTGCCCCTGAACTACCAAATATTTGTACTTTTTGCTCAAAAGGTACATACATTTTGCGTATAGCAATGGTTGAGGTTTTGTCTCAAAGGCAGGTAAATATAGAGGCAGGTAAATAGGCATAAGCGGGACACCGATGCATCTGTACGCCGTGGGGGCGTTATTATTAGCAATCAATTGATTTCCAATTTAAAACGAACTAGTCTTAAGGGATTTCCGTTAGTTTCTTTTAATGTCTGTAAGCCATATATATAGCCATCTTTAAAAACCATTTTATTAGAACTAATACTGAGGTCATAATCATCGCATACAAAGGTACATTTTGCTGCAAATTGTCCAACTTGGTTATATATCCAAACATGAAAGATATTTGCGTTTTTTTCTTCAGGTATTTCAAAAAACAATACATTTCCATCCGAATCTTTTATAATATTTGAGAAGGATGGTTTTGCTATAGGAGTCTTTATTTTTTTCAAGTCTTCTTCCATTTCCGAAATCATTTCTTTATAGGCTTCTATATTATTTTGAACTCTTTTATCCCCTTTTTCGATATAAGCTTTATAATCGTCTATTGCTTTTTGTTGAATTGCCTTTTGTTCATCAACAGAAATCGTGCTGTTTTGCCAGTCAATTATACTTTTTGATTTAAGGTTTCCTTCTAAATTATACACAAGAATTTCACCTGTATTAGGAATGGTAACAATCAATTCGTTTTTTACAGTTGTTATTTGAGGTGGGATTCCTTTTCCAGTTTGTTTTGAATAAGGCATTGTTATGCAAGAAATCATACCCCCTTCTTTTAATTTTATCGAATAATTAAAAGGTTCACGATTATTTAGTTTTTTTCCATCGCTTGAAAATTCCCTATCATCAAAATGTTCCCAAATTACTTTTTCTTTGTTAGTCTCATAATCAACGATTGAAATAAAAGTCCGGAATTTTTCAGCCCATATTACCCAGCCAACAACTGCAAACTTTCCATTGTTCAGGGCAATGATATCTTTGGTCATATAATTTAGTGTTAGAGTTTTTCTGAATTTACCATTAAAATCTGAACAGGTCATTTTACCCATGTTGCCAAGACCAGTAAAAAGTGTATTCCCATTTATTACCCCCTTAATAGCTTTATGTCCGGCTTTTTCAATCGTAAATTCTTTTTCATATTTTCCGGTGGATGAAAACTTTGTACGGTAATCTCTGTAGGCGTGATTAATAATCGCAGAGCCATCAGGCAAAAGAATTAATGATTTTCTCTTACCCATGGGTTTGTTGTATATAGTGTCGTAATAAGAACGGAAAACATTGTCCCAATCGTTTCCTTGGGCATATTCTATATCAGGTACAAGTTTAACAGTTCCGGTTTTGTATTTACTTATCAAGTCCTGTGAAAACAAGGGAGACTGAATTATTGTAATGGCTAAAATTATTATATACTTTTTCATTTTATTAAAAATTTTAAGTTATTTATTTTCAACCAATCGTCATCGGTTTTCATATTTAGTATTTGATAAGCTTACCTTTAGAGTCTATTATTTCAATCACCATTTCCTGTTCTGATAATGGCAAATTTGCATTATATTCACTTTCAACATTATATGAATACACAAACTCAATTTCATTTTTTGGCTTTTGAAGAAGAATGAGAAATAGAATGAGTAAACAAGCTGCTGAAGCAACATAAGCAGCCTTTTTTAAATGGATGTATAAAGTCTTTTTTTGATTTTCAGGCTCCTGAAATATTGGTATTGGTACTTCTTTTTTATTAAGTGAACCTATCAACTCTTTAATGCGATTTGCTGTATATCTTTTTTCTTCAACCTTTTTAGCGCATTTACTACAAGTTGCCAGATGACTTTGTACAATAGATTTTTCTTTTGCAGAGGCTTCTTTGTCAACAAATTTTTGGATTAATTCATCACTAATACATCTCATAGTCCATCTTTTTTAATATTTCATCCATCTTTTTTATTGTTCGGGATAACATTTTACCAACAGAGGAAAATTTAATCCCTGATATTTCTGATATTTCTTTATATGACATTCCTTCGCTATATAATATAGCTAGTGTTTTCTCTTCGGGTTTTAGTATAGTTAATGCATGTTTTATTATTTCTATGTTCTGGTTCTTTTCTGTCACATCCTCAGTAATTGGAATTGATTCTATGTTGTCTATTATTGTGTACCTTTTTTTATATTTTGAGTAGTCGATACATTTATTTATTGTTGCTCTCATGAGCCAACTTTTTGGCTTATTTATATTATTCCCGTTTTGTGATATTTTATGATAATAAATAAAGATGTCCTGAATAATATCGCAAACAGCATCTCTATCGTTTATCATATTTAGTGCAACACAGTACATCTTTTGATAGTTTTCTTTATATATGGTCTCGAAATTATTCAATGAATCTTTTTTTATTATAAGTCTGTTTTAAATACTTATTTGTGACAAAATGAAGAAATTTTTTCTTAAATCAAAGAAGATTTGGTTTCGAATAAGGCTGATACCGATACAACGGTAAGCTATAAAAGAGCACTTCGAATCACTTTAATTTCTGAATAAAATGAGCGCGCGTTATGCTAAAGCTAAACGCGCGCTCATTGTGTTTCTAAGCATTACGAGTATTTATCCAGTCAATAGACATATATTTTGGACAATCTGACAGTACCTATATTTCTTTTGACTTACCGTTCCCAGATTATAATACTGGTGTACATATAAGAAGTTCTAATTTTAACGAATAGACATTGACCCCTCCTTTGGGGGTGAAGACCAAAACAGTGGTTTCAACTTTAGGTTTTATCATTGATGAAATTATTCATGTATACGCTGGTATTGATAATAATCCATATACAGATAACGATGTGATTGTGTTTGAGCCAAAGTTTTGGGAAAGAATAGATGTAGATGTTAATATTAATGAAAACTAAACCTATCAGAAAATACCCTGAACGGCACCTTATTCATCACACAAACGGTCTCATCCGAAAAAAAAATCACCTCCGGAATCATCTTTTTCAGATAATAGAGAGGTGACCGCAAATGAGCGTTAATTGGGTTTACGTAAAGATGATCTGGGTGTTTTCGCCGCCACACATGGCAAAGAAATCGCCCACGGTGAGCACTCCACTACAGCCATCCCAAAGGTCTTTGGCCTCCAGCTTGAACATGTCCATGGCCAGTTTACAGGCATACACCTCACCTCCGCCGGCGGTAATCATCTCCAGGAACTCATCAATACTCGGGATATCGAGTTTTGCCATCTGGCTTTTCATCATTGCCGAAACACCTGCTTCAACGCCCGGCAGAATACCCAGGATCGTTGGGAAAGGCAAGCCACCTGGCATGCGCATGGCAGGGTTGCCCACTGTGGCCGTATGTATCTTGTTCATCTGCTTTTTGGTGATGGCGTCCAAACCAAAGAAGGTGAAAAACAGCTTCGCTTCAATCCCCTCCATCACAGCGCCATTGGCCAGTACCAGCGTGGCGTAAACATCTTCAATCGTCCCTTTGGCGCATATAATGCACACTTTCTTTAAAGGTCTTTCTTTCGTTTCTGTGTTCATGATTTTACAGTTTTTAGGTTAAACGCAACTAACTGGTTTGGGAATACCGGCAATTTTTGCAGCATACTTGAGTGGCCCACCTTCGTACCAGGTCGTAGCTATTACAAAGTCAGCCATTCCATCCAGTTGCAAAGCAGGACTTATGCTTGCTGAGCAATCGCCGCTAAATGGCGCCACCACCACCTGGTTGTTATCAATGCTTGCA
>JAWOHT010000082.1:0-5586 GCA_046485045.1 Bacteroidales bacterium | reverse complement strand
ATCTCACGAATAAACTCGCTGATGTGTTTGCCGCATGCGGATTGCACCTTTCGGTTGAGGGTAGACCAGCTCATCCCCAGGGCAACAGCAAGCTCCTTACCCCCGAAATTTTCGTCTGACAAATGATCGAGGGTAATTTGTGTGAGTTTGCCGATAAACTCCTGTTCCTTTCCTCCTCCAAAGGTCATGATGCTGGGTTTCAGTGACCTTGTATCCTTTCAAATGTATGGAAAAATACAATCCGAAATGCAGTATGTATGAAAAAAGGGGAGGTTCATGTAAAATTTGTGGGATGGGTGTGATTTCATGGTAGAGACGCAATGCATGTGAGCGTTGGTAAAGCATTGTTTTGTAGAGACGCATTCCCTGGTAGAGACGCAATGCATTGCGTCTCTACCATAGTGCCGGATTATCGAACGTAGAGACGTAGCATGCTACGTCTCTACGATCCCCCTATTGCTACGTCTCTACAGGGCACCGATTTTTCAAATGTATTCTTCGGAAACGCTTTCCCTGTGGCAGGAAAACTTAAATTAAATTCAAGTATCAATAATGAAAAGAATCATGCAATTTTTTATAAAATCCCTTTGTTGGCAATGCAATAAATATTACTTTTGGTTATCGTAATGACTTTTAGTTATATCTTTTGGTCATTATAAATTCAAATTTCGAAAAAACCATGTTTGCCAGAACCATTGAAAAAAGGATAAGAGAAAAGATCAATAGCGGAAAGGCTATTGTAATAGTTGGAGCCAGGCAGGTAGGAAAAACCACGCTGATAAAAAAGATCCTTGATGGGTTAAATTATTTATTTCTCGATGCTGATGACCCGACAATCAGGAGCCTTTTATCAAATCCGAACACTGAACAAATCAGGACAATAATTGCTGGCAACAAAATTGTTTTCCTTGATGAAGCCCAACGAATTCCTGGCATTGGGCTTACATTGAAAATAATTACCGACCAGTTTAAAGATGTTCAGCTATTTGTCAGCGGTTCATCTTCATTCGATTTGGGAAATGAATTGAACGAGCCATTGACAGGGAGAAAGTGGGAATACGAAATGTTTCCAATTACCTGGGAAGAATACGAAGCGGGTATTGGCTTTTTGAAATCAGAACAGCAACTTGAGAACCGCTTGCTGTTTGGGTTTTACCCTGAAGTAATAAATAATCAGGGAAATGAAAAGGAAACACTGAAGAACCTGGTAAATAGTTATTTATACCGGGATATTCTGGCTTTCTCAGATATTCGAAAACCGGAAGTTCTGGAGAAACTGCTTCAGGCCCTGGCCCTGCAAATGGGAAATGAAGTAAATTACAATGAATTATCGCAGATTGTTGGAATAAATAAAACTACGGTTCAGAAGTATATTGAAGTTTTAGAGAAGGGATATATTGTTTTCAGGCTTCATAGTTTCAGCCGCAACTTGCGCGATGAGATCAAACAAAACCGCAAAATATTTTTCTATGACAATGGCATAAGGAATATGATCATTGGGAATTTCAATCCGCTTGATTTAAGAGTTGATAAAGGTGCATTATGGGAAAACTTCCTTGTTTCAGAGAGGTTAAAACAAAACATTTATAAAGACACTTTTTCTAAAATGTATTTTTGGCGCACCAAACAACAACAAGAAATTGACTTTGTGGAGGAAACAAATGGGCGATTTTTTGGATTTGAATTTAAGTGGGGCGCGAAAAGTGCAAAACTGCCCAAAACTTTTACTGATACATACAAGGCTGAGACTTCTCTAGTAAACAGAATTAATTTCCGGGACTTTGTTGTAATTTAATTTCCTTTTGGTGACTTAGGTACTAAGGTAAGATGCATCCACCACAATCCGCAAGTGCGGAACAAAGTCCTGACAATAACGACAACCTGACAACCATGACAACCTGAGACTTCCAACCCTTACAACCTAATCTGATAAGCCGGATTATTGATAATCTCTTTAAACCTCGGGTGCTCACGTACCGGGTCCCAGAAGGGGTCAAGTTTTAATTCTTCAACGGTGGTTTTTGTTCCAGTATGATTCAATACCCTGTCGAGACTTATAAGGGCTTCATCATATTCTCTGAGTAAGATTAATATCTTTGCCAAATCCCACACCGGGTCAATTCCAGCAAAACCGTCATTTTTTAAATTTAGAATTTCCATAGCCTTTTCGACTGCATCTAGGGCCTCTTCCTTTAACCCCAGCCCAGCAATGGCAATACCAAGTGAACCATAAGGGCGCCAATCCTTGCCTAATTCTTTGATTTTCTCAAGAAGAAAATCCCTTGCTAATTCAAAATGCCTGTTTGCCAGATCAGGATCTGAAATGCTGCGATACATTATGCCAAGTTGCAAGTGTTTTAAAAATATCTTATCCTGAAAAAAAATTCCTTCTCCAGGAAAGGTGTGGGCAAACTGGATCGCCTTGTCAAGGTTCTTGGAGAAATATTCAATTTGCATCTGGTTAAATAAAAACTCTTGTGGTTTAAAATAACTTTCGTTTGTAAAAAGAAAGTCTTTCGCTTTTGTAATCTGACCAGTCTTTAGAAAAATTTCAAATAAATCAGAAAAAAGCTCATTATTGGAAGGGTTCAAGTCAATTGCTTTTCGGGTATAGTTTTCAGCATTTTTGTAATCTTTAAGAGCTTGATATGTCCAAGATGCATTATACCAATAATTCCAAAATGAAGGGTTTAAAGATATTGCCAAATTAATGTATTCCAATGATTTTTCTAATTCGCCCATTCGCCTGAATACCATAGCCAACCAAAATAAAATTTCATCATTGTTCGGATATTCATTCCTTAGTTTTTCTAAAATTTTCATTGATCTGGAATAATCCTGTTTGCATAAATAGTAGTAAGCAACTTCTTCAAACCGAACTTCCTTTAATTCCGGAGCCAAAGCAAGGGCTTTATCAAGATATTGTTTTGTCTTTAGCAAATTATCATCACTTCTGTCAAAAAAATACCAGTATAAATCCCTTGTTGCCGCAGACAATCCTACCCAAGCTAATGCAAAATCCGGATCGATCTCCACAGCTTTTTGGTACATCTGCATTGCAAACCTTTTGTCTTCCTCTTTGTTGGTACGGTTATAGTAATCCTTTCCCCGCAGATAATAATCGTATGCTCCAATGCTTTGACTTATTGGCCTTTCAATGGTCTCCATTTCTTCCGGAGACAGCACCGCCCGGAGCTCCCGGGCCACATTTTGCGCAATGTCGCTCTGAATAAAGAAGATATCAGCCAGTTGGCGGTCATAGTTTTCTGACCATAGGTGGCGGTCGCTTTTTCCATCGATCAACTGCACGGTAATGCGCACGTTGTCGCCTAGCTTTCTTACGCTGCCTTCGAGCAGGTAGTTCACCCCCATGCTTTTGGCGATCTCTGGTGAGGGCAATTCGCTGTCGCGGAAGCGCTCGGCCGTGGTGCGCGAGATCACCCGCAAATCGCTGATGCGGAACAGGTGGTTTAGAATGTCTTCCGTAATGCCATCGGCAAAGTACTGGTTGTCGGCCTCGCTGCTCAGGTTTTTAAACGGCAGCACTGCTATGGATTTTTCTTGCCCCCTAAGTTGATAGGTGAATTCTCCCTTTCTTGCAAGATAAAAAATGGCAAAGGCAATGAGCAGCACCCCCAGGCCCACGGAGGCGGCAAGCAGGTAGGGTTTTTTAAATCTGTTTGTGGGCAAAGGGACCGTTGTTTCTCCTTCAACCTCAACTGTACCTTCTGCATAAAGGTTTTCTTCCGGCAAAGGCAGGGTGCCTTCTGCCATTCTTTTTTTCACTTCCCCGGGAGGGAAGCCATAGAAATCATTAAAACATTTATTGAAATAGGCCGGGCCGCCAAAACCCACTTTATAGGCCACTTCGGCTGCCGTGTCATTGTTGTCCTGCAGCAACTCAAGTGCCGTTTTCAGGCGTATCTCGCGAATAAACTGACTGATGTGCTGGCCGGTTGCGGCCTGTACTTTACGGTTGAGTGTTGACCAGCTCATACCCAGGGCAACAGCAAGCTCATTGCCCCCGAAATTTTCGTCTGCCAAATGATCGAGGGTAATCTGGGTGAGTTTACCAATAAACTCCTGCTCGCTGCCTCCTCCAAAGGTCATGATGCTGGGTTTCAGTGACCTTGTATCCTTTCAAATGTATGGAAAAATACAATTCGAAATGCAGTATGTATGAAAAAAGGGGAGGTTCATGTAAAATTTGTGGGATGGGGGTAAATGCGGTGGTGTGCTTCGTAGAGACGCGATGCATCGCGTCTCTACAAGGTCCGGCGGTTTTACGCAAGTAGAGACGTAGCATACTACGTCTCTACAAATAAAAACCTGGAGTGCTACGTCTCTGCAATACCAGATTTTGCTACGTCTCTATTCCTGGTCCTTATAATAATATGGCGTCATTCCCATTTTTTCAATGATGGCCTTGAAGCGGGGATCGGAAAAAAGTTCTTTATAAAAGATATTATTTGGGGAAAAGGTGCAATCTTCCTCGACTACTTTTTCCAGCCAATAAAAAGCCTTTTCCTTATCCCCAATAAATGCGTAATATTCAGCAAAATAACCAGGGGGGCGAAGTGAAAACTTTTGCTCCAGTTCAATTAACCATTGATAAAGCCCCAAAAGTCCTGAGCGATTGAAAATACCATCAATTTCATTGAAATAACTTTTGGTAGCAGGATTTTTCGCAATGGCTTTTTTTAAGTAGTCAATGGCTTCTGTTTCATAACCAAGCTGAAGACAAAGGACGAACATATTGCGAAAGCTTAACTCCCAGGGTTCTGGATTGGTCAGATCCAAACATTTTTTATAATCCGTGTAAGCCATAGATAAATTGCCCTGCTCCCAATAAAACACTGCCCTATTCCCATAAAAAAACGGAACGTAAGGTTCCAGACTGATAGCCAGGTTATAAAGTTTTATTGCTTCTTCATTTTGAGTGGTCCATCCAGAAAGTAAAGCAAGATAAAAATGGGCATAGGCATAATCTGGGTTTAATTTAATGGCAACCAGGAGTTCTCTGCGCGCTTCTTCCCAGTTCCTTTCACCGAATAAAAGTATTTTGCCCAGAATAGCGTGGGCATCAGGGAGGTTTGGATCAATTTCCAGGGCGCGGTTTACAAATGTTTTGGCCAGGGTAATTTCTTCCTTGCTTTTCTCCCATCCGTAAATGTATTTAATGGCATGAGCATCGGCCATCCCTGCATGTGCAAGGGCATAATCATTATCAATTTCCAGTGCTTTTTTATAATATTCGATGCTTTTTTCATTGCTCTCCTTGGTCCTTTGGTTAGCATAATACCACCCCATCAAATATTGATCATAAGCTTCGGGATTAGTGGTTGAAGGGGTTTGCAGTTTTTTAATCTCTGTGGGTGAAAGTACCGCCCTTAACTCCCTGGCCACATTTTGTGCAATATCGCTCTGGATAAAAAAGATATCGGCCAGTTGCCGGTCATAGTTTTCTGACCAGAGGTGGCGATCACTCTTTCCATCAATCAGCTGCACAGTGATGCGCACCTGCTCACCCCGCTTTCTTACACTGCCTTCCAGCAGGTAGTTCACGCCCATTTGACGGGCTATCTC
>JAWOHT010000081.1:0-14374 GCA_046485045.1 Bacteroidales bacterium | reverse complement strand
CGTCTGCCAACAATAATAAGTCAAGGAACTGTTTCTTATTGCCGATAATTTTTTCTATTTTCACCATATCTCTGTTGTTTCCTAAATTGTCAAGTTTTATTTTCTGTCGTATCGCCCCGCATTACCACTAAGGTATTGCGGTCTAATACGTGCCGGATTATTCCGCTTCGCTCCATGAGGGCTAAGCTGTTGCGGGGCTGCATTCGTATCCACCGAGACAAACCTACGAGGCGGGTCGTAACGCCCCAAAACCTACTGAACTATTTTCACGACCACAGGGAGTAAACCGGCATGTTTTATGACCGCGTGTTGTGCGAAGTTTTATTTATACTTTAAATTTTGTTCTTAGTCCAATTCCAAAATACTCTACGTATAATGGATGAATATAATAATCAATGTTAATGAAAGAATTCAGATGGATTTTATTTGTATTAATTATTCTAAATTCTAATTCCGAAATCAAACCTAAGTAAGTTTCTTTAAAATGTCGTCCACTATCATAAATATAAGTTTTACTTGAACTTATTTTATCCTTTAGGTCCAATGGTTTGTATTGACTATATTCATAATTACTTTCGATACTATAGAAGTTTAAAGATGGTCCAATCAGAATATTTATTTTTGAAAATGCATTTGGAAGGGGAGTAATACTGAGTTTTCCCCTAATTGATAAGATTTTAGCCTCTGAATAACTAGGTTCATGGTTTTCCTGTTGGGAGTATTCATATTTTCCAAACCCAAAATATAAATCCGGAGAAATTGTTAAAAAATCATTTAGCTTATAGTCAACTCCATTTGAAATTGCAAATCCTTGTTGTCCTTCGCTAAAAGAAACATAACTTGTGGAAAAATTAAATTTTAAATCAGATTCTACATTTTCTTGTGACAATATGAATTGGCTAAACAAAATTATTTCTGCTATAATTATTAAAAATCGTCTATTAATCATATATGTAAGTTTTGTTATTACTTAAAAATCAGTTTGCTCTGTAATATATAAATCTATTAGGTTTGAAAGCTTCAATATAATCAGCTATTTATCTTCGAGTTGTATCAGTTATCATATAAATGTCTCATTTTTAGGTTTGTCATCTCAGCCGATTCAGTTTGTCAAAATTTTGCCCAAAAACGCTTAGTATATGCAAAGTAGGCGATTGCAGGCTTCAAACCTATCAAACCGTTGAGAAGTTGAAGCGGGCCACAACCACTGAATTTACTACTTTTTCGCCTATTTTGTATATACATTGTTGGGCACAGTATTATTATATTAATAATTACGTTTTAATCCTTTACAAGAGTAAATTCATTTTTTCTAGGATGATTTATAATTTTTGTCCCAAATTGACCCTCTTGTGACGTTAAAAGATCATTCAATAAGTTTGTAATCATTCTATCAGCCGCAGTTGAATCTCCCTGCCCTTCGGATATTTTTAGAATCAACTCATTCTTAATTTTTGAATCAGGTAGTTGAATTGCTATTTTTTGAAGTTCTCTAAACTTATTTTCACCCCAATTAGCACTTTGCTGTATCATACAGACATTACCTGCAATACCTCTTAATGTAGATCTTAAGAATCGTGACAAATTGCGTTTGCCCACATACTGAAATATTGCTATAATAACTCCAATTATTGAAGCAGTCCCAGTTATAAGTGTCCATATATTCATATCTAAATTCATTAATTATAGGATTTATCGGTTATAAATCTTAAAAATTTTTTACCAAATTCACTTGTTCTCGAAACCATCAAACCTGAACCTGATATCATTGCTTGTAAATTGCCAGAATTATGTAAACCTGATCGATGTAAATCGTCCCAAATTAAGTTACAAAAGTCTCTTTTATCTTTCAGCTCAGGGAACGCAATTTCTAAAACACTTGATAGATCAGCAGATATGAAATTTGGTGTAGAAAGTGAGTACCTTTTAAACCAATCCGTAGGGTTATCAAATAACTTAAGAATTTTCACATGCCATACAGTATAATCTGAGATCAGATTAAGAAATATTTGGATTTCAGAAATCTCAGGATGTTCTCCAATCGCAGTATTTAGAATGGCATTTTTATAGTAATCAAGTTTCTCTTTTTGGCTTGTTTTTAGCGCTTGTTGTGTAGTTTGCAACACAACATCTAGGAAAATTTGGTTGTTTTGTAAGGATTCTAAATCAACTTGATGATTACTTTCCAAATTTCTAATCTTATTACCAATTTCTTCCATCCACTTTTCTCTTCTTTTTTCCAAAGGTGGAGTAACTAACAATTGCAACAATTCAGATGCTGCTGCACCAGCTATTGGTATCAATCCTAAACCTGCTTTTGCAATAGAATAAGCTATATTTTTCTTTTGGTCTTTATCCATTTGAATCCAATTGTGAATAATTGATAAAATCCCATGGAATTTCCTTTCTAAATTGAGATATCGCAAATTCCATTAAATCAATTGTTATATGATTGTCAAAGACTGTAATTTCACTTGTTTTCATTGAATCACCTCTGAAAATCTCAATCACAAGTTTGTCCTTAAGATATATTTCTAATCCGATTCCTTCTCGTACATTAACATCACTTGCAATCTGTATTTTTATCTTAGAAGTATCCATGTTGCTCTGTGTCAGTATTGCGCCCAACGTGCCGATAAACCTATTCTGGATTATCACTATTTTATGGCACATTAATGATTTATTGTAACTGCCTGATGTAACAATTACATCATGTTTTATTCTATTTTTTGTTAGCAGGTTGTGCTTCATGGGCGTTACCAGATTTTGGGTAAAATATTGTGTTGCCGTGTTAAAAAACAGTGAAATATACAAATTAACTTTATATAGCCGCATTAATCAACAGAATAGTTTTCAACAGTTTATAAACACCTGTTAAGGTGCTCATACAATATGCTGTTCAATTTAGATAAACCGAACAAGGCGACGCGACCCGGGTAAAAACAGCAGCCGTAATGGTAAAATTTAGTTTCAATTAATTTTTACCTTTGTCCAAAGCTCCTTTGTGCATAGAATAAAAAGAATTTCTTTATATTTGCAACGAATTTTATAACCCTAAATCGTAAACAAATGAGATTCATTAAATCAATTCTTCCGTTTGCTATCATTGCATTGTTTATATCGTTTTCAACCAGTTCATGCAAAAGAACCCCTTCAGGCAATGCCGGCGACACTACCGCTTTTGCCAAAGACAGCCTTCTTGCAGAAGTAAAAGAAGTGGTATATCCCCTACCCGGTCCTTTTGAGCTTTACAAGAAGCTTGAGCATATTGGTGCCTCTTACCTGGGCAAGGTGCTCAATCCTGTTGAAAATATTGACAAATACTACACCGAGAAAAACAAAGCGCTTAACCTCGGAACCTATGCTTCTGATCTTAGCTATGTTTCTACATATAACAAAAACCAGGAGATACAACTCTACTCGCGCAACCTTAAAACGCTGATGAACGACCTGAATGTAAATATCAATTTCAGTGATTTTTACAGCGAAGAGATGAAAAATAAACTAGAGAACAAAGACACCCTGGTAAAAGTAATCACCAATGTTTATTTCGACGCCTACAAAGAAATGTCATCAAAAGGAGATCCTTCGCTTGCTGCCCTTATGCTTACAGGCATATGGGTTGAGGGTTTATACATTGCCAGCCATATCTCAGACGACACCTACAACAACAATGATATTGTTAAAATTATTCTCGACCAGAAAAATTCTCTAAAGATTGTACTTGATATGTTAGAGAAAACAAGTGGCAATGAAATTACCGACAGCCTGGCTAAGGCCCTTGGAAATGTTAAGGCCATTTACGAC
Organism: Bacteroidales bacterium; assembly: GCA_046485045.1. Classification (GTDB taxonomy): domain Bacteria; phylum Bacteroidota; class Bacteroidia; order Bacteroidales; family UBA10428; genus JAFGPL01. Next base: position 10,567 of record JAWOHT010000081.1, on the reverse strand, counting down.
CAGGCCGGCGAAAGCATTACCAAAGACCAGCTTGATACATTAACCAGGGCCATTGAAGAAATAAGGGCAAGTATCATTTCATGATGCATAAGGTATACACGATCGATGGTATTTAATTACAAGTGTTGTCATATTGCCAACCCTAACAGGGTTTAAAGCCTTAAAAAATGACACTGTATACTATATTCTTAAAGCCCTTGAACAGTTGCAAGGGCTTTTTTTCTTATAGGCAGTTTCAAAAATTTACACAATAATAAACGCGCCCAGCCTATGAACGAATCGGTACTTAAAGCATTGATGCGGCTTTTCGCTTTGGTTGCCAATGTCGACGCCGATGAACAGACCAGCGATGAGCGCGACATCATCATTGAATTTCTTCAACAACAGTTCAGCAACGAACTGGTGAAAACCTATATCGAATACTTTGATAAGTACGTAACACTTTATCAGCCTGTTGCCGAAGAGGGGCATGAAGCCAGGAGCAAAGGAAAAACCATTGACGAAAGGCTGAAGGAACTGTGCGACCAGTTAAACGAAGAACTCACGCGCGAGCAAAAAACAATCGTTTTGATCAATCTCCTCGATTATGTTTTTGAAGACCGGAAACTCACCGAAAAAGAGATATGGTTCGTTGACAATGCCGCAGCCTATCTTAAAGTTGACGAACATGAATTCAACGACCTCAAAGAATTTACCTTTGACAAGTTCGACACGGTTAAACACCAGGAAAACCTTTTGTTTATTGACGCTACCAAACCCGGAAGCACCAAACAAAAGATCAAACATATACATAATGAAAAAATTGACGGACGCATTACCGTGCTGCATGTGTTAAGCACCAACACTTTTGTGATGCGCTACAAAGGAAATGAAACACTTTTGCTCAACGGCCATAACCTCCGTACAGGCAGGTCTTATATCTGGTCGCCCGGATCGGTGGTAAAGAACCAGAAAATCGGTTCGATCTATTATACCTGGGTATCGGGTAAATTTATCCAGGCCAAAGCCAAATCGAAATTTATCTTTACCGCCAAAAACATTGAATTCTCCTACGGCAACAGCCCCAATGGCCTGAAGCGTTTTACCCTTACCGAAGAGTCAGGGAGGCTGATAGGCATCATCGGCGGAAGCGGATCGGGGAAGTCAACCCTGCTGAAAGTGATGTGCGGCAATATTAAACCCGACCGGGGTAAAATTGCCATCAACGAGATAGATATCCATGATCATGCAGAACACCTCAAAGGGATTATCGGGTACATTCCACAGGACGATTTCCTGATCAAGGAACTTTCCGTGTCCCAGAACCTTTATTATAATGCCAAGCTTAGTTTCAATAACTACACCGAAGAGAAGATATTACAGGTTGTTGAGAACTCGCTCATAGATTTTGACCTTTACGAGGCACGCGACCTTAAGGTGGGCAACTCTATGAATACCTTTCTCAGCGGCGGGCAGCGCAAACGTTTGAACATGGCCCTTGAGCTCATGCGCGAACCTTCCATACTGTTTGTTGACGAACCCACGTCGGGGCTCTCATCAGCCGATTCAGAAAAGGTAATGAACCTGCTTAAAAGGCAGACTTTTAAGGGAAAACTGATATTCGCCAATATCCACCAGCCCTCATCTGAAATATTCAAACTGCTCGACAAGCTGCTGGTAATGGACCAGGGCGGTCGTGTAATATACTATGGTAATCCCCTCGATGCCATCGTGTATTTTAAGCGCATGAACAACTATGTAGATGCCGAGGAGAGCGAGTGCCTTACCTGCGGTAACATTAACCCCGACCAGATTTTGCGCAATATCGAGGCAAGGGTTGTGGATGTAAACGGGCGTCTTACACGTAAAAGAAAAACATCTCCCGAAGAGTGGTACGATCTCTATATGGAGAAGGTTGACCCGCTGATTAAAAAGATCAAACGGACATTTACTTCTGTGCTGCCCTCTTCTGATTTCAGCATTCCTTCGCGCTGGCAACAGCTTAAAATATTCTTCAAACGCGATGTACTTGCCAAACTTACCAATCAGCAATACATACTGCTCACACTGCTTGAGGCCCCGTTTCTGGCAGTTTTACTGGCTTTTTTCACCAAAAGCTCGCGGTCTTTGTCGGGCATACCCGAAAAATATATGTTCGGTGAAAACCCGAACATCCCGGGATATCTGTTCATGAGCGTTATCGTTGCCCTCTTTCTGGGAATGGTAATAAGCGCCGAAGAGATCTTTAAAGACAGAAAGATACTTGAAAGGGAAAAATTCCTTAACCTGAGCCGTTCGAGCTATCTGAATGCCAAAATACTTGTGCTGCTTATTATTTCTGCAACACAAATGGCCACATTCGTGTTGCTTGGCAACTATATTCTTGAAATAAAAGGAATGGACTGGCGGTTTTTTCTGATACTTTTCGTCACCGCCTGCTGGGCAAACATGATAGGGCTGAATATTTCCGCAGGTTTTAACTCGGTGGTTACCATTTATGTGCTTGTTCCGCTTATTTTGGTACCCCAATTGCTTTTCAGCGGGGTGGTTATTGATTTCCACAATATGAACGACCGGGTGAAGACCGAAAAAAACACCCCCCTCATCGGCGACATGATAACCTCGCGATGGGCCTATGAAGCGCTGATGGTAACCCAATACAAAGACAACAGGTTTCAAAAAAAATTCTTTCAGCAAGACAGAACAAGAAGCAATGCCTCGTACATAAGGTCGTACCTTATTCCCGAATTGAAGGAGTTGGCGCAGGAATGCAAAGAAAACTCAACCATGAAAAAGGATTTTGAAAAAACAGAGACCAATTTCAAAATTATACACAACAGCATAAAGAAGATAGAGATATTTACTGGCGTAAAGCCCGGCGCTTTTACCGACAGCCTTACTTTCGAATTATTTAATGAGCTGGTTTACGAAAAATTAAGCGGGTACCTTAACAAAACCGAATCTGTGGCATTGGCAATAAACCGTAAAGCAACTGCCGAAAAAGACAGGGTTTTTGAAGAGATAAAAGCCAATGCCGGAGGTATTGAAGGATTTGTGGCGCTTAAAAAACAATATTACAACAGCAAAGTGGCCTCACTGGTACTTAACGAAGACGAATTTCTTGAATTTACAAGGTCGGGTGATGAACTGGTAAGAAGAAAAGACTACATCTATACATATCCCGAATCGCCGATCGGAAGGGCACATTACTATGCCCCGGGTAAAAAACTGGGTATGCTCTGCATAGATACTTTCTGGTTTAATATTCTCATCATTCTTCTGGCCATGCTGCTCCTGTATCTGGTACTGTATTTTAACCTGCTGCACAAGCTTATAAACTACTTCGAAAACATCAGGTTGCGCAGAATAAACAGGCGTAAGTTCCTGAAAATAATTCTGCAAAACGAACTAAAGAACGGTATAACAAAATCCCAAGTATTGTCAGAAGATAAAGTCAGCAGTATCTGAAACCATACGTGACAGATTTAATTGGTTTAGAGGCCATACCCGGGTTTCAGATACTGCGACATAGAAAAAATTGCAGGATTCTCACTTTTTCTATGACATTGCTGCTTTTGAAGCCTGCAACAAATCTTCTTTAATATCATCTACATGCTCAATTCCTACCGATATTCGAAGAAGTCCCGGTTCAACACCGGCCAGTTTCTGTTCTTCGAGCGAGAGTTGCTCGTGTGTAGTGGAACTCGGATGTATAATGAGTGTTTTTGCGTCGCCAACATTGGCCAGGTGGCTTATCAGCTTAACGCTGTTAACAAACTTGTCGGCCTGTTCGGCTTTTCCTTTTATTTTAAAAGTAAGAACGCCGCCGGCGCCATGTTTCAGATATTTTTTGGCAAGGGGATAGTATGCACTGCTTTCGAGTCCCGGATAATCTACCCTTTCAACCCAGCTCTGCTCTTCGAGCCATTTTGCTATCGAGAGGGTATTGGATAATATCCTGTCCATTCTGAGCGATAGGGTTTCTACACCCTGCAGCAGAAGAAATGCATTAAACGGGCTGAGGGCATTGCCATAATCCCTGAGCCCTTCCACTCTTGCCCTTATAATGAATGCTATGTTTCCAAAAGGTCCGTCTGATCCGAATACTTCCCAAAACTTTAAACCGTGATATCCTTCAGAAGGTTCGGTAAACATTGGAAATTTGCCGTTGCCCCAGTTGAAGTTACCGGCATCAACAATTACGCCACCGATAGTGGTGCCATGGCCGCCAATCCATTTGGTTGCTGATTCTACCACAATATTGGCGCCATGTTCTATCGGTCTGAAAAGATAACCTGCCCCGCCAAAAGTATTGTCAACAATAAGCGGTATGCCATGTTTTTTTGCAACTGCTGCAATGGCTTCGAAATCTGGAATATTGAACTTTGGATTACCAATGGTTTCAATATAAATAGCCTTGGTTTTATTGTCGATAAGTTTTTCAAAATCGTCGGGGTTATCACCCTCAACAAATTTTACATTAATGCCAAGGCGCTTAAACTGCACTTTAAACTGGTTGTATGTTCCCCCATAAAGGTATGAAGTTGAAACCAGGTTGTCGCCTGTCTCAAGTATATTGGTAATTGCAAGAAACTGGGCAGACTGCCCCGAAGAGACCGCGAGTGCTGCCACACCGCCTTCGAGCGCGGCGATTCTCTTCTCAAAAACATCGGTGGTAGGGTTCATAATGCGCGTATAGATATTCCCAAACTCCTTCAGTCCAAAGAGATTGGCCGCATGCTGTGCATCGTTGAACACATAAGATGTGGTCTGGTAAATGGGTACTGCCCTCGCGTTGGTGGTCTTGTCCACTTCTTGCCCTGCATGTAACTGCAACGTTTCAAAACGGTAATTTGAACTCATATTTATTAAGATTAAGATGGTTATATTAAAAAAAATGTTTTTACTGAAAAGAAAAGATAAAAATAGCAATTATACCTGTACTATTCGGCATATATTATTTCATACAACAACAACAGCAGCAAATCATCCGGAAGATTATTCTGAAATTGGGAAAGGTCGTAAAGAGTGTAAAACTTAATGGAATGATATTGCTGCTGTTGTTAATCATTTAATTATAGCTTGAAAAACGTTACAAATATAGGATATAAAAATCTTTTTTTCCAAATATTTATCATTTTTTTATTAATCTTCCAGCAAAAGTTTGCTTTAAATATTATTTCATAGTCTCCACGTATGTTTCAGGTTAGGCATTCAGGTTTTTTATCAGGCAGGTATTCAGGGGATAAGGTCTTCAGCATGCAACCATTCGGGCCATGAAATTATAGATAATTTTCAAAAATTTCTAATCTAAGTGAGCAGTATCACCTTTAAATTGAACACAACATCGGTTACAAACTCAAATTTTCTTATTTTTGTCCCCAAACATTTACATTTTTTTCAAAGACAAATCTTCACTGAATGAATATCTCATACAATTGGTTAAAGGAATATCTGAAAATTGACCTGAATCCTGAGCAGGTGTCTCAAATGCTTACCAACATTGGCCTTGAAGTAGAATCGGCAGAAAAATACGAACAGGTAAAAGGAGGCTTAGATGGCCTGGTTATTGGCAAAGTGCTAACCTGCGCCAAACACCCTAATGCAGACAAGTTAAGCATTACAACTGTAGACACGGGCAGCGGCGAACCGTTGCACATAGTTTGCGGGGCGCCCAATGTGGCGGCAGGACAGAAAGTGGTTGTGGCCCCGTTAGGTACAACGCTTTATAAGGGAGATGAAAGTATTACCCTGCAAAAGGTAAAAATACGCGGTGAACTATCAGAAGGGATGATATGTGCCGAAGATGAAATAGGAATCGGCACCAGCCACGATGGTATTATTGTGCTCAACGACAATGTTACTGTTGGTATGCCGGCAAAACAATACTACAATATCGAAACCGATACAGTATTTGTTATCGGACTAACCCCCAACCGGATAGACAGCGCTTCTCATTATGGTGTTGCCCGCGACCTTGCAGCATACCTTAACCAGAATGAAAGTTACAAGCTGATAAAACCCGTGGCAGAAGATTTTAGCCGTGACAACAACGATTTTCAGGTAGAAGTTGTAATTGAAAACCCCGATGCATGTAACAGGTATACCGGAATATCCATTACCGGTGTAGCCATTGCCCCTTCGCCAGAATGGCTGCAAAAAAGGTTAATTGCAATCGGGCTGAACCCGATTAACAACGTTGTTGATATTACCAATTTTATTTTGCAAGAACTGGGACAACCCCTTCATGCTTTTGATGCTGACAAGTTAAAAGGAAGAAAAATAATTGTAAAAAACATGCCTGCCGGAACCTGTTTTACCACGCTTGACGGACAGAAACATGAATTATCTTCTGAAGACCTTATGATCTGCGATGCCGAAAGGCCTGTAGCTATGGCAGGTATTTTCGGGGGACTGGAAAGCGGGATTACAGATGCCACCAAAAATGTATTTCTCGAAAGCGCTTATTTTAACCCTGTATCGGTGCGAAGAACATCGAAAAGGCATGGTATTAACACCGATTCCTCGTTTAGGTTTGAACGCGGCGCCGACCCTACCATTACCATCCTGGCCTTAAAAAGGGCTGCCATGCTCATAAGGCAGATAGCCGGCGGTAAAATCTCATCAGATGTCGTTGATGCCCATCCAAACCCTGTTGTGCCATGCAAGATAGAAATCTCTTATCACAACCTCGACAGGTTGATAGGAAAGAAAATTGAACGCAGCCATCTTAAGAAAATCCTTGTGCTGCTCGAATTTGAGATTCTTAAAGAAGATGGGGCAGGCCTGCAACTGCATGTTCCCCCATACCGGGTAGATGTAACCAGAGAGGCCGATGTGGTAGAGGAGATACTGCGGATATACGGGTATAACAACATTGAAATATCAGAAACCCTGCACAGTTCAGTATCTCATGTCGAAAAACCCGATTCGGAAAAAGTAATAAACATCATCTCAGATTACCTCTCAAACAACGGGTTTTATGAGATCATGTGCAACTCGCTTGGTAAATCGGAATATTATACCAACCTGCAGAGCTATCATGCAGAAAACCTCGTAAAGATTGTGAACCCGCTCAGCAGCGATCTCGACTCCATGAGACAAACCCTGCTCTTCGGCGGGCTGGAATCTATCGCTCATAACATAAAACGTAAAAACCCCGATTTGAGGTTGTACGAGTTTGGCAATTGCTATTTCTACAACAGCACCCCCGGCCAAGACGATCCCCTGTCGGCCTATTCAGAGCACCGGCACCTGGCGCTGTTCCTAACCGGACATAATCACCAACCCCACTGGCAGGAAAAAGAAAAACCCATGCAGTTCTATACCCTGAAGGGATTTGTTGAAAATATTTTCCTTAGGCTGGGATATTCGGCCAACCAGATAAATACTGCTGCAATCGAAAACAAAAACGATATTTTCTCAATGGGGCTCACTGTTACCATTAACAATATGGTAATGGCAGAATTCGGTCTGGTAGCACCTTCGGTTCTGAAAAAGTTTGATATCAAAACCGATGTGTTTTATGCAAACCTTTATTGGGACAGGATTTTCAAAAACATGAAAGGCCATACCATCACATTTAAAGAACTGCCAAAATACCCCGAAGTAAAAAGAGACCTTTCGATGGTGCTTGATAAATCTGTAACCTATGAGCAGATAAGGAAACTTGCCTTTGCTACCGAGAAAAAACTGCTTAAAGAGGTGAATCTTTTTGATGTTTATGAAGGCGACCGTATTGAAAAAGGCAAAAAATCTTATGCCGTAAGCTTTGTACTTCAGGACAACCATAAAACATTGGTTGACAAAGAAATAGACCAGGCGATGGACCGTCTGATGAAAGCCTATGAAAAAGAGCTTAAAGCCCAGATAAGAAAACAGGCGAATTGAGTTTGTAATTAAACTGATTTGAACAAATGAAGAATAAGATTGAACTGATAAAAGGCGATATTACAACGCTTACAACCGATGCCATCGTGAATGCAGCCAACCGTTCGCTGCTCGGTGGCGGCGGTGTAGACGGCGCCATTCATCGCGCGGCCGGGCCCGGGCTCCTCGCAGAATGCAAGTCTTTGGGCGGCTGTGAAACAGGTGAGGCCAAAATAACCAGCGGATACAACCTGTTGGCGAAATTTGTTATTCATACCGCAGGGCCGGTATGGCACAGCGGAAAAGACAACGAAAAAGAGATGCTTGCCTCGTGTTATAAGAACAGCCTTGAAATTGCCGAAAATATGAAGCTTAAAACCATAGCTTTCCCAAACATCAGTACCGGAGTGTATGGGTTTCCGAAAGAACCTGCAGCAGAAATCGCCATCAACACAGTGATAGACTTTCTAAAAAAAACCACTGTGCTACAATCGGTTATTTTTGCATGCTATGACGAGGAAAATTTTCAAATCTATAAAAAACTGCTTGGCGCCGGCTAAACCTTCCTGATGACGGTTTATTTCAGGAAACGAAACTATATGGCAACAGATTTTAATATAAAGTCCTTCTCATTTTCCGGGTGAATTGATTTCAACATCAGCTTATCGCCATCGAGTACTGCATAAGAAAAATTATTAATCCAGTCGCCCAGGTTGACTACTTTGCTTTTTTCACCCAGTGTTATTACAAAAGGAATATGCCTGTGGCCAAAGATAAAATAATCAATCTGTTCTTCTTTAAGTTTTTCAATAGCAAACTTCACCTGCAATTCGTTCTCTTCACCCTTAAAGGGCTCGGCTATTAATCCCTTGCTGTACCTGCTGTTTTTCGACCAGTTGAGCCCGAACCACATGGCCGAGTTGGGATGAATACGTGCAAACAGCCATTGCAGCACCCTGTTTGTAAAAACAGATCTCAACAGTTTATAGCCCTTGTCGCCCGGTCCTATACCATCGCCATGACCGATCAACAGTTTCTTACCGTTTATCTCCCTGATAATATAATTCCTGTGCACATGCAGCCCGATCTCACCTGGCAGGTAATCATATACCCATATGTCGTGGTTGCCTGTAAAAAAATGTATCTCTGTTCCGTTGTCGGCAATTTCTGCAAGTTTACCCAGGAACCGTGTAAAACCTCTGGGAACCACGCGCTTGTATTCGTGCCAGAAATCAAAAATATCACCAACAAGAAATAAACCCGCTACTTCTGGCTTGATACTGTCCAGGAACTCAACCAAAAGCTTTTCCCTCTCCCGGCTTTTTTCTGGCGGATAAAGCCCTAAGTGGGAGTCTGAAAGGAAATAATATTTGTTTCTGCTCAATGTAAATGTCTTTAATTAAATAACCCGGCAAGTTTAATGTCAAGCTGAGCCGGATTGATATTTTTTGCAATAATCGTACTAAAATCTTTGTCAATAAGATAGTTTGACGGAAGCGCCTCTACATTATAAGATGCAGCAGCCATCGAATTTGGAAAGGTAGTATCTATCACATTTATCCAGTTAAGTTCATTGTACTTAACCACCTTTTCCCATGAACTTAGAGACTTTTCGAACGCAACATTGTATATTTCAAAACCTTTCCCCCGGTATTTATTGTAAACATTTTTCAATGCCAGGTTAAAACTGCTGCTTTCAACATTATAGGTAGACCAGAAATTTAATAGTACATATTTTCCTTTCAGCGATTTCAGGTTCACCTCCTTTCCGCGTATGTCGGGAAGGTTTATAACGGGAAGACCATGTTCAACATCATGGGCAAGGTTCAGCAATCTTTGGCTGTGGTACTCATTTAAAAGTGTTTCGGTGTTTTTTTTCAACGCAGCTACATGCTTTACACGCGGATAATACTTTGATAGAGAGTCGGTTAAAATCTTAAAATACTGAATGTCTTTTACCTTATTAAATACATAAACCCCATTGTTGTATTTCTGGTATAATGCCATAAAGCTGGCCAATGAATTACTGCAGGTGAGGATAAATTTAATGGAGAAATTCCGGTGATACTTCATAATTCTTTCATATTCAAGACTAAGGCTGTCCTTCAATGCAGAGTTACCAGTATTATCATACAGCATGGCGATAGAATCGAGCCGGGACTGCACTATGGAAAGCTCGCGGCTTAACTGGTTAACAAGCAGGGTACCCTCTGATCCTTCAACATTAAATGATTTGTAAAGATCATTAAGATCGGCTGAGATTATAGCCTTTTCATCCGGTTCAAGCAGCAGACCTATTACCTTTCCATTTTCAAATCGTAATTGATAAAACCTGGGTGTTTTGGATTCGTCGGAAAACTTTAACCGGCCACCAGAGTTCAGTTTAAGTGAATCAAGGATTTTTGTCTGGTAAATATCTACTTCCTCAAAGTAAACCATGTTTCCCGAAGCATTGGCTATTCTGCCTTTTACCTGCAGTTTATCCTTAGAACATGAAACAAAGGCTAAAAATAGTGCAAACAGGAAAATAAATTTTTTCATATCAGAGAATTTCATTTATTTGTTTTTCAATCTGTGACAAATCTTCGCTCCCGGACAGAATTTTTCCTTCCTTGTCCAAAAGTAAATAATATGGTATCTTTTTCAACATAAAGGTACGTATCAGATCAGAGTCTATGTATTTCAGGTCGCTGACATTTATCCATGTAATTTCATTTTC
>JAWOHT010000076.1:0-16300 GCA_046485045.1 Bacteroidales bacterium | reverse complement strand
ATACGGATTTTGAGCATGTTTTGAATTTTTTCGGGCGGATAAGCCGATGATATTTTTAGCATGATAAGCTGCTCTGTCCAATTACCGGTTTCTGCAGGTTTCACAATTTTCTGACCTGTTAGCAGACTATACGGAATTGAAACATGTTCACCTTCGCTGTTAGCAATTTCCATGGTAAGATAGCCCAGCTTTTTTATGGTACCCGTAACTTCGGCAGTTTGAATTTGCTGGCCCGTTTCGAGGGCATTTTCAGTCTTCAGTATAATTCCTGAAATAAAATCACGCATAAAATACCATCCAATTAGCGCTACCATCAATACAATCAAACTTCCGGTAAGTATTGGATAAACCGCTATTCTGTTCAATAATTGATCGAAAGCCCAGAATGCATAAGTCGCCCATAAGAGCATTTGTACCACCGGAAAAACCTTCAGGAAAACCTTCCTGATTTTACGCTTTCCGGTGAGAACAGGAAAATAAGCAGAGACCAGGCGCAGTATCACAAAAAGCGCGGTCGCAACAGCAAATACTTTTATATAGGTCATAACAATTCAAGGCTTTTAAGTTTTTTTATCAGATGGATTTCCAATGCAGGGTTCAAGCTATATACTTCAGGAAACTTCTCAACCAGTATCCCTTTTTGTAAGAGTACACGCACCGTCTTTTCGGTATCTATTAAATCGTTTTGAATTATTTCTGAAAGGCTTTGTAATGAAAATCGGCGGTGCAGGATAAATTGCAGGATATAATAAATTTCTTCCTGAGGAAGGTTCTCTGTAAAAGTGATTTCTTTCTTAAAAGGCTTTTCCAGAAAAAGTGTATTGCCCGAAATTTTACGAATCCCTGCAAGCCAGAGATTAATGGCATGTCCGGGGTTTCCTGCTGACAAATTAAAGAAGCGGTTGAACAGTCGTGCATAATCCCAGTCAGACATAGCCTTTTCATGCTTTTTCCCGAACCTGAAAGTCATTCCGCCAGCCTTATGTCTCAACAGAATCAGTTCTTTCAGCTCGCGTGAATTAAAGGGTTGGCAAAATACAAGGTCGAGCGCCCATGTATTGACAGAACTCAATTGATTGATGATTTTCAGCGCGTATTGGTTCACATTGACGATAAACAATACTTTGTGGCCGTATTGCTGCATTAGCAAAATTATTTTTTCAATTACCTGGGTACCGAAAGGTTTTCTTTCCCACCAAAGCTCCAGATCGTTGATCACAATGACGCTTTTAGCCGGAAGCAGTTCCATACTGTAAGGTAAATTTGCCTGTCCGCCAATGCTTTTAAGCATTGTTTGCTCAAAAAGACCTGCATCGGCAATACTTTCGCGGGGAGCCTTAATTATGAAAATATTTGGTTTTTCGAAATGAAGGTTTGCCAAATACTTGCTTAGGCTCGACTTTCCTGAACTGCGTTCGCCGCTGATGATAAGCATTCCGGAAGTGCCATGTAAAAAGCGCCGGATGGCCTTGCTGCCCTTTTCAATTTCTTCTTCCATGCCCACCCAAAAATTTTCGCCAATGGTTGAACTGCCCGAAAACAAATTGGAATAGTAAAAAGGTAATTTCAGCATGAGCGATTTGTCGGGCGATATATGCTCAAGCATCTGCATAATAGGTTCACCAGGGAAAAGCCGGGTCTTTGTGCGAAATTGTTCCATGCGCTTGGCCCACAACAACCCTTTACTTTGACGGTATAGCAGCCTCGCCATTTGGTTAATTATTTTTTCGCTGACCGACTTTTTTAATTGTTTTAACCTGACAAACATCCTGCGCTTACCTGTTTTCCTGATTTTTTCCTTCAGACTGCCCGATGATTTGATAATAATGGCAGCAGTAAGAGGTTCAAAAGCATTTTTTAATCCGATCTCAAAACTCTGGTGCAACTGTTCATAAAGCATCTCTAGTTTAGACTCTTCATTTTTAACATTTTGTACTAAATTTTCCAGCAAAACTTTATGCTGTTTATGTATTTGCTCATTTCCGAATTCTTCCGAATTAATATTTTCCCTGTTCTCGAGATGGAAATTGGCCATCCTGATTAAATTTTTCAGCGTTGAAATAAAAAGCGGCAGTTGTTGCCCAATATGTATTGATTGCTTTCTGATTTGATCGTTGAGTTCGTTACTGATATAATAATCAGCCGTTTTTCGCACCTGAACAACAAACTCACTGAAATTTTCAAGCCTGTCAAAATGAACATCCTCCTGAAGTTCATCTCCGGATATCTCTATGTTTTCCGGAAGTTCTTCCACTGCCTTCTGAATTTCTTCGAACAGGTTGTTAAAAGGCGCTTCAAATTGCGGAACTGAAACTGATTTTTGACTGAAAAACTCTTTTTGGTCGAATTTTCGGTCACCCATTTCCCTGATAGTGTTAATCTTACTTTCGAAAACCTTTAGCTTTTCATGAATATTCCCTTCAATAAGAATTTCAAATTCCTGGTATGTTTTCTCAATTTTGGCAGTCAAATTGTTTTTAAGGGTGAGAAAAATGAAGTCAAGGTATGTTTTATTGATACGGTTGGTCATAAAATGAAGCCACAAATCCGGAAATTCAGCCAGCGAATTTTCAAGCCCGGTCTTTCTTTTGGCATTAAAAATTTTTAATCTTCGGCTGAGCAGGTTAGCCTGCGGACTTTCAATAATTTTACTAAAACTTTCAAGGTCTCCGATAAGCTCATGAAGCATCTTATGGCCCTGGTTATAAATAAAGTGTTGATTATCAGATTTCAGCCTTAAAACCAGTGCAGTCATTTTTTCTCTTTCAGCAATTATTTCGCTGGCTCCATCTTTCCCTGAGAGAACTTTCCCAATCGTTAATATGTTGCTGTTTAATAGTTCTTTTATTCCGGTAAAAACGGCTAAACTTTGTACTGAATAATTTTCATAAAACTGCCTGATATATGCGAGCCTTTTATAATATATGAAATATCCGGCGGCAGGTTGCATTCTGATTTTCACACTTATTTTTTTCCCTGTTATATGGGTCCGGTATATTTTTATTGCTCTGTTTATTCGTATAAAAAGATTACCTCTATTCGCTGATATGAAATCATCTCTATCAAATTTCAGCGTTATACTTTCAGGAAGATCGTACACCGCATTGCCTGTTCCCGCAATGAAGCCAGCAATCCCTTTATGCAGAATTTCAAGTTCATCTTTCAGATAATTATCTTTATAAGTTGCCAACTCTTTTTGAGATTGCAAAGAAAAATCATTCAGGATTTTTAATTGTTCCCAATGCTTTTCCCGGTTATTTTCAATATCACAAGACCGCAACAACTGCTCAATAGTTTTGTCCACAAGGCTTTTCAAATGATCCAGATAATTCTCACGGTTTTCAAGAATAGTATAAAAAGCAGTATCAATCAGAGAATTGGCATGTTTATCAATAACCTCAGCCAGATTATAAACCCTATTGTAAACAATACTGGTTTTTGAAAGCTGAAGATATTTCAGGATCGACTCAGAAAGTTTTTCATTGGCACTATTTAAGGAGTGTTTGTTTTCCGGGACAGAAAACTCGGGAACTACATTTATCTCGTCAAATTTTGATGATGCGTAGATAAAAAGACAAGATTTCAGGCTTGTGATCATATCATTGACCTGAACCACAATATTTTCTATTTTTGCATCGGAAAATTTGTGAATTTCAGCTATGGTCAGGTCAGTATCCTGCGACTCGGCCTGCATCAATTCGTTATCAGGCAATTTATCAGCATTAACAATAACTTTTATGCTTGCCCTTATCCGGTAACTATCAATCATCTGTCCAAGTATGGCATAATACCTTTCGGTATTTTTAGGGTTAGGATTAATGGCCAGAATCCTTATTTCTGCACGTCGCCAGGTTGGCGTAACCGTGATGAAACGCATAAGGTGCAGTGCGAGCGAAAGGTTGCGTCCTTCCCCTGTCCACCAAAAGTCAATTCTCTTATGATTCCCGAACCCGTTTTTAGTATCATAATTCAAAAAAGCCAGGTTGTAATTCAACTTGTTAAATGTAAGCAGTAGTTCTTCCCATTTTTTTAGATTACCTGAGTTTTTCGACCACCCCATTAGAATGGTATTTGGTTCGAATCCAGAAAAACCATAAATCCGGCTGATCATCGCCATACCTTCATAAACATTACGACAACTATGTTTGCGTGTAATAATATCAGCATGTTCGTCTAAAGTTTCAACGCTTACATGAGCTGTATTATCGGACAATAAGTCTTCGTCAGGATTTTCAATCAGCTCAAAATTGGTGAATATACCCAGTTTCCCTACCAGCGCATTCGCAATTTCAATAAGGTGTGGCCGGTTGCCTGAACCTCCACTAAACAAGATAACATTAGGTCGCCAGTTGCGTGTATTTAACTGACTTTTAGCAAGTTTCAACAAGCCTGTTTTCACCAGCGATAACCAGATACTCGAAAGGGTATCACCTGACTGTAATTTAAGCTCTTTATTTTTAAGGTAAAAGAAAAGTCCCAGCAAAACCAAAGAAGCAACAGCCAAAGCCACAATATCTAATTGAATCATTACAATAAGACAGGCAAGCGCTCCAATAATGCTAACAATGCGCGGTATTTTAAAAGATGGCCTGAAATCGCTGCTTGCCCAGCTTTCAACAGTATATGTAATGTTCAAAAAACCATATGTAATGATGAAAAAAATGGTAACGATGCGGGCAATGGTGTTCAAATCGCCGATGAGAATCCCTGCCTGTGCGATAATGAATGTAAGTAACAGTGCATTACGTGGTTCGTTTGAAACCCCGAATCCTTTACTGAAAAAGAAAGGGGCAATTCTGTCTTTTGCAACTGCCTGCATAATGCGCGGCGCTCCCATGATACTTCCAAGGGCCGATGAAAGTGTTGCACCGAGAATTCCGGCAATTACCAATTGTGGAATCCATGAAATCTTGAAAAGGACGTTGGTATCATTGGCCAGCAGTGTATTATTTACAGTATATGATAAGAATACGGCCAATCCGATATAAACTGCCAGCCCTACCAAAATAGCTGAAATGGTTCCGAGCGGTATGTCTTTTCGGGCATCTTTCAGATCGCCTGACATAGAAACACCTGCCTCAAAACCTGTTACGGCCGGAAAGAAAATGGCAAACAGGGCAATCCAGGGAAGAGCTGATGGTATAGCACCCCACTGGGAAATAACAGGCGGGAAGTCATGTTTGCCAAGGAATACAGACAACAGCGAAAGCGACATAATTGTGAGAATGATGTACTGTGTTTTAATGGCCAGCGAAGTGCTGATAAAAGTAAGGATGGTGACCAGAAAAAGAATGATAGAGCCTGTAATACGAATGGTAGTTAAATTTACTTCAAAGCCGAAATATCCGAGAAATACCTCCGCGAAACCGATAAGGTACAAACTCACGCTGAACGATAACCCGACAAAAAGCGCCCAGCCCAGCGTTCCTCCTATGGGAAGGCCAAGGCTTCGTGAAATGATGTAGTAAGTCCCACCGGTTTCCACCTTTTTGTCGGTGGCTATGGATGCCACGCTAAGTCCCGTACTTGCTGAAATTATATGCGCTACAAAAATGATCCCCAGTGTAGCCAAAAGTCCTGCCTGCCCGACTATCCAAGGCAACCGAAGGTACATTATAACACCCAGCAACGTAAGGATCGAAGGTGTAAAAACCCCGCCAAATGCACCAAATTTTTTAGCTTTAGCCATGTGTTAACTATTAATTCTCAATTTTGTCATCTGATTTTTCAAATCCTGACTTCAAATGAATGTCCCGCTGCGGAAAAGGAATCTCGACATTTTGTTCTTTAAACTTTGCGAATATTTCATAATACAACTCGCTTCTCAAAATCTTTGGACGGTCGGTGTAATCAGAAGTCCAGACCAGAACGCTAAAATTCAGGCTGCTGTCTCCAAACCCTTCGAAAAGAATGTATGGTTTTGGCAAACTTAGAACGCCAGGATTATCATTAACCACTTCCGTAATCAATTTTCTTATCTTTTCAGGATCCTCTTTATAGGAAACCCCCACCGGAAAATTCAACCTTACCTGGTTGTTATTGTGGCTCCAGTTAATAACCTGTTTATTAATAAAATCTGAATTGGGAACAATAACAGCAATATTGTCGTTTGTGATAATGGTGGTTGCCCTTGCCGAAATATTAACGATATTTCCTGCAAGGTTCTCTATTTCAACCCGGTCGCCAACCTTTATTGGCCTTTCGAACAGAATAATTACACCGCTGATAAAATTATTGGTGATACTTTGCAGCCCAAAACCAATACCAACACCGAGGGCCCCTACCAACAGACCTATGGCGCTCAAATCAATGCCGGTGGTCTGGAATATAATGATCAAACCTACAATAATTAACAAATAACGCACAATTGCTGCTATAGACTGACTGACACCGATATCAAGACCATAGCGCGGGAAAATTTTATTCGCTAATACCTTCCTGATCTTTGAGGATATATAAAACAACAGAAAAAGTGTAAGTACAAGTAAAATAAAGATTTTGGTCGTGAAATGACTATTTCCCAAAAGGAACAATTCATAATTCCAGGTGTTTTTTAACCAGTTAAGAAGTTCTTCAACACTATTCATGCATAAATAATTTGGATACAATTTACTGAATTATTTCCAACTTATTACAATCAGCAGCTCAAGCAGATTACTTTTTTATAAGAAACAATTCATTTCTCATTTTTGCAGCATAAAATAATCAGCATTAAAACTTTTGTTTTTTAAAGTCTTTGGCAATAAAACCATTAGTTTTTCAGGCATATATGGCATTATTCATCAGCAGATATTGCTTAAAAATTTTTACAAAAAAATTGTATTTTTAAAATAAATGTCGTATGTTTACGCCATACAACATAAAAATAAAGCAATGATAAAAACAGATGCTTTCAGTACAGCACTTCAGGAACTTGCACGTTTTGCCAAAGCAATTTCACACCCGGCCAGACTTGCAATTTTAAAATACCTGGCAGAAACAAAGACCTGTATATCAGGTGATATATCCGACCAGCTGCCATTAAGCAGGAGTACTGTTTCGCAACACCTAAATGAACTTAAGGAACTTGGATTAATACATGGTGAGATAGACGGCCTGAAAGTTAATTACTGTCTTTGTAACTCAAAAATTCAACAGTTCACACAAATGTTTGATGACTTTTTTAAAGATATGTCAGCTATTAATGTTAAATGTGAACCTGACAGAAAATAATAATAAAATAATAGATATGAAAGTATTGATTCTATGCACCGGTAACAGTTGCCGAAGCCAAATGGCACATGGTTTTCTACAGTCTTTCGACAAAAATATAACAGTTTGTTCGGCAGGTACCGAACCTGCAATACAAGTAAATCAAACCGCAGTAAAAGTCATGAAAGAAATTGGAATTGATATCAGTCATCACACTCCCAAAATGGTTGACCGGTACCTGAAAGATGAATGGGATTATGTAGTTACTGTTTGCGACCACGCAAATGAAACATGTCCTGCATTTTTTGGCAAAGTAAAGCACCGTTTGCATATGGGTTTTGAAGATCCCGGCACGGTAACCGGTTCCGAAGACTTTATACTTAGTGAATTCAGAAGTGTGAGGGATGAGATAAGAGATAAGTTTTATGAATTTTATAAAGATAATTTGACATGAAAAAACAACAACAAGCTACCAACTATTTTAACAACAGTTTTAACTGTGCCCAATCGGTGTTTACTGTATTTGCAACCGATTATGGTATTTCAGAAAACGACAGCCTGAAAATTGCCTGTGCTTTCGGGGGTGGAATGGGCCGTCAGCAACTTACCTGCGGCGCTGTTACGGGCGCTTTAATGGCAATTGGCCTTGAATATGGCAAAGGCATTGATGATGAAGAAACTAAAAAGAAAGAAACATATCAGAAAACCAAAGAATTTTTAGAAGCTTTTATCAAACTTAACGGTTCGGTCAATTGTAAGGTTTTACTCGATGGCCTTGATATGCAGAGACCGGAAGATTATGAAAAAATGGTTCAGATGAATATCTTCAACACAAAATGTAAAAAGTATGTTGAAGATGCTACCCTTATAGCTGAAAGAATAATAAACAGGAATACTACTGGATAATCTGCTTTCAGATATTAATTGTTATCTAATTGTCTAATATTTAAATAATAACAACATGAAACCCGAAGATTTAAAACTGATAGTAAAGGATAAATACAGCGAAATTGCAAATCAATCAACAAAACAAAACGAATCATCCTGTTGCGGAGGCACCGGTTGTTGCTCAACCGTTGACTATGCTGTTTTTAGTGAGAGTTACGAAAAACTCGAAGGCTATAATCCCGATGCCGATTTAGGCCTGGGTTGTGGCATTCCTACCCAATTTGCTGCAATTAAGAAAGGAGACCATATTCTTGACCTGGGTAGCGGGGCAGGCAACGATTGTTTTGTTGCCCGTGCTATTGTCGGCGAAACTGGTAAAGTTACCGGCCTTGACTTTACGGATGCCATGATTGCAAAAGCCAACCAAAACAACAAGAAACTTGGTTTTAAAAATGTGGAATTTGTGAAGGGCGATATTGAAGAAATGCCATTGCCCGACAATAGTTTTGACGTGGTTGTTTCGAATTGCGTATTAAACCTGGTGCCCGACAAAAACAAAGCCTTTGCACAAATCATGAGGGTATTAAAAGCCAATGGTCATTTTTGTGTTTCCGATGTGGTTATAAAAGGCTATTTACCTGATAAACTTCGCAAAGATGCTGAAATGTACGCAGGTTGTGTTTCAGGCGCTATTGAAATGGACGAATACCTTGAAATTATAAACAAGCAAGGTTTTAAAAATGTAACAGTCCATAAACAAAAAGAAATAGAAATCCCTGTTGAAGTTCTTGAACACTATCTGTCAAAAGATGAAATTACCAGCTTTAAAAATGGTAAAACAGGAATTTTCAGCATTACTGTATCGGGTAATAAAACAATGAGCTAATGTGCTAATTAGTTAATATGCTAATGAAAAAAGCAGTGAATTGATACTATTATCACATTAACACATTTTCACATTATCAAATTATCACATTATCACATTATCACATTATCACATTAGCACATTAACACACTATCACATTATCACATTATCACATTAGCAAATTAGCACATTAGCAAATTAGCACATTAGCAAATTAGCACATTAACACATTAACACATTATCACATTAGCAAATTAACACATTAGCAAATTAACACATTAACACATTATCACATTAACACATTAGCAAATTAAAATTATGAGCAAAATACAAGGAATATCATTTTTCGACCGCTATCTAAGTTTATGGGTAGCTATTTGTATTATTGCTGGTATTGCTTTGGGCAAGCTGTTACCGATAGTTCCGGAAACATTAGGTAAGTTGGAGTATGCCAATGTTTCCATTCCCATCGCAATTCTTATCTGGATAATGATTTTCCCCATGATGCTAAAGATTGATTTCGGAAGCATTGTAAATGCCATAAAAATGCCCAAAGGGCTTACTGTAACTTTAGTGGTTAACTGGCTCATCAAGCCTTTTAGCATGTTTGGGATAGCATGGCTGTTTTTTTATATAATTTTCAAAGCCATTATTCCCGCAGAACTTGCAAAAGAATACCTTGCAGGAGCAGTTTTACTGGGAGCAGCACCCTGTACTGCCATGGTTTTTGTATGGAGCCACCTTACCAAAGGAAACCCGGCATACACTTTAGTACAAGTGGCAATAAATGACCTTATTATTCTTATTGCATTTATACCAATTGTTACTTTTTTATTAGGCGTTAGTGGTATCTCAATACCCTGGAATACCCTGTTATTGTCGGTGGTACTATTTGTGGTTATTCCTCTGGTTTCAGCTATGTTAACACGTAGGTTGGTTATCAGAAACAAAGGATTGGTATTTTTTGAAAATGTGTTCTTAAAAAAATTCACCAGCACCACCATCTCGGGCTTGTTGCTCACCCTTATCATTATTTTCTCTTTTCAGGGCGATGTGATACTTAAAAACCCGGCAAACATCCTGTTGATTGCTGTTCCATTAATTATTCAAACCTTTTTGATATTCTTTATTGCTTATGGCTGGGCTTATAAATGGAAATTACCCCATAACATTGCAGCCCCGGCGGCCATGATAGGTGCCAGTAATTTCTTCGAACTTTCGGTTGCCGTGGCCATTGTGCTTTTTGGGTTAAACTCCGGGGCAACATTAGTTACAGTTGTCGGGGTTTTGGTAGAAGTTCCTGTAATGCTTACACTCGTTAAAATTGCGAACAGTACAAACAGGAATTTTCACAATCATTAATCTGGTGACGCAATGAATGTAACCGATAATGCAATAGAACAATATATAAAGGCTTTAGAACAACATGCAAAAGGCACAGGTATTAGATTATTTGATAACCCCTCAACATTTATTTATCTGTTCTGTAAAATCATTACCCTCTCGTTACTGCACTCTTTTGCTTCAAAACCAAATTTTTCTGCAATAAAACCAAATGTATGGTTATGAAAAAAGGAAACATGGGTGGAATCTTTGGCATAGTACCAGCTTGCAAAAGCCTCGTCCGATTTCCAGGTTTCAGTCATTATTGTTAAAATACCGCCTGGTTTAAGAAGGTTTTTAATAAGTTGAATTTCTTTTGCTGGGAAGAAAAAATGTTCGAAACATTCGGTTGCAAAAATAAAGTCGTATTTTTTTTCGGGCAAACCGGGAAAGAATAATGGATCGTAATTATCGCATTTATAACCTTGTTGTTCCAAAATTACACTCAGCGTTGGTGTTGGCCCGCAACCAAAATCGAGGCCCTGCATATCTTTGTTCAACAAAGGCAAAGCAGGTTCAATGGCCTGGTTCAGAAAATCGACATATCCTTTGTATTGAATACCGTTGTTGTGTGTCAAATACCTCTTTTTTTCACTTTTTGCCGACATAAGAAAACGTGTTTCGGTAAAAATTAACCGGCATTTTTTGCACTTCCTGTATACCCTTGCATCTGGACCTTTCACTATTGAAATAGATTCTTTGTTAAAACATAATGGGCATATAATCATATTTAATATTCTTCTATTAATCGTTTCTTACCGGGGTTTAAACTCCGAAGAGTTGTGAAACTGAACTTCGGGGTGGGCTTCTTTGACGATCTTAAGCATCCAGTCGCTTTCGGCAAGAAAAACAGGGGTGTTTGATTTATCGAAAGCAATTGTACCTGCCCGCCTGCTAATTATTTCATTAAGCTTTTGTTTGCTGTCAGATGTAAGCCAGCATGCTTTAACAAAAGGTAAAGACCGGAAATCGCACTTAGCGCCATACTCATGTTCCAAACGGAATTTAATCACATCAAACTGGAGTTCGCCAACTGTACCAATTATTTTTTTATTACCGGGTTGTTGAATGAACAACTGTGCCAATCCCTCGTCTGTAAGTTGCATAACCCCTTTTTCAAGTTGTTTGGTTTTAAGCGGGTCTTTATTTACAACTTCTTTTAATATTTCGGGCGAAAAACTGGGAATACCCGAAAAATGAAGACTTTCACCTTCAGTGAGTGTGTCACCGATTTTAAGGTTCCCTGTGTCGTACAGGCCAATAACATCGCCGGGAAAAGCTTCTTCTATCGTACTTTTTGCATTTGCCATAAACGAAGCCGGGGCAGAAAAACGCATTTTTTTGTTCAGGCGGGTATGAAAGTACATTTTATTTCGTTCGAACCTTCCTGAACACACCCTCAAAAAAGCCATACGATTGCGGTGGTTGGGGTCGAGGTTGGCATGTATTTTAAAGACAAAACCGCTGAACTTTTCTTCGTGGGGCAAAACAATCCTTGCAGAAGAACTTGCTTTTGAAGGGTGAGGGGCAATATTTATGAATGTTTCAAACAGCTCGGGTATACCAAAATTATTTAATGCACTTCCAAAAAATACCGGGGCAAGGTAACCTTGCATGTAAAGGTTTTTATGAAATGATTCAAACAAATCGGCAACAACATCAATTTCTTCCCATAATTGATTTAGTTGGTCCCGGCCTACAAATTCTTTTAATTGAGGGTCTTCAATATTTTTTGTGCTTAATAGTATCTCCGATTTTGATATTTTTTCGGGCAAATAAAGCTTAATGCTTTTTGTAGTCAGATTAAATACACCTCTAAACCGGTTACCGCTGCCAATTGGCCATGTAAACGGGCAAGTGGCAATTTTCAGTTCGTCTTCCAGTTCCTCTAAAAGGTCGAACGGGTCTTTGCCTTCCCTATCCATTTTATTGATGAAGATCATTACAGGCGTGGCCCTCATCCGGCACACCTCCATAAGCTTACGGGTCTGTTCCTCCACACCTTTTACACTATCAACAACAAGAATTACGCTGTCTACAGCAGTAAGGGTACGATAGGTGTCTTCGGCAAAGTCTTTATGCCCCGGTGTGTCAAGTATATTTATCCTTATTCCATTGTAATCAAGGGTCATTACCGAGGTTGCCACCGAGATGCCCCGTTGTTTTTCTATCTCAAGGAAATCGCTCGTAGCGGTTTTTCTGATTTTGTTACTCTTTACAGCACCTGCCACCTGAATAGCCCCGCCATGCAGAAGCAGTTTTTCAGTTAGGGTTGTTTTACCGGCATCGGGATGCGATATAATTGCAAACGTCCTTCTTCGGTTGATTTCGGCATTTAAGTCCATAAATCCTATTTTTTAGGGTACCTGTTGGGTACCCGTGAAACTCTAAAATAAAATACGGGGTTGGCAGTAAAGCACATACATTATTGGCGTACTACCGGACGCCACCCGGACCGGAAAAATCATGGTGGAGTATTACCGCAATATTTCGATATCCTGATTTTCATTTCAGTTTGCAAAAGTAGTTAAAATTGATACACAGACAAAATAATTTATCTTTGCAACTTTTAAAAATCAGGGAGTGAAAGATTGGTTCAGTTTTGTATTGGGAAATAAAAGGTTACTGAACTTTGGGTTTATGTTTAATTTTTTTTCATCGTTCGGACAAACATTTTTTATATCATTGTTTGTACCCTTCTGGATAGAATCATTTCGCATTTCCAATACTACATTTGGTTCAATGTATGCTACAGTTACCATTATTTCGGCGTTTTTGCTATCCTTTTTGGGAAAATATATCGACCAAATGCCTCTAAAAAAATATGGGCTGATTGTTTTTATCGGACTGGTTATATCGGTGTTAATGCTGTCGCAATCACACAATGTGGCTGTTTTAATGGTTTCCCTGTTACTGGTAAGACTTTTTGGACAGGGACTAATGACCCATACCTCTTCTACAGGTATAGCCAAACATTTTGACAACAACCGTGGAAAGGCTCTCGGTTTTACTACATTAGGCCATCCCACAGGACAATTTGTCCTGCCTATAATTATATTGGCATTAATCAACTTTGCAGGCTGGCAACGGGGATTAATTTATATTGCCGTTATTTCAGCCATACTGGTTATACCTGCTCTATGGGCCATAACCCCGGTAACAGTATTTAGTCCCGATTGTAAACCAATACCCGGGCAAGCCAATAAAAACAATACAAATCTTTTTATCAGCCTCAAATTTTGGATTATAGCGCTTAATATTTTTATTGTGCCATTTATCTGTACCGCAATTTTTCTCTACCAATATGCCATCGGGCATAGCAAAGGGTGGGATAACCGATGGGTCTCATTCTCTTTCGCTTTTTTCCCGGTTTTCAGTGCAATGGCATTATTAATATCAGGCAACCTGGTAGACAGGTTTTCTGGCATCAGGTTATTCCCGCTATATCTTATACCAGCATTCGCAGCCCTATTAATTTTTGCAATATTTAGTTATTCATGGGTTTATCCGGCTTTATATGCTTTACTGGGTTTTTCTTCAGGGCTGGGAAGCACCATTAAAACAGCAATGCAAGTGGAAGTTTATGGAAAAAAAAGTTTAGGAAAAATCCGTAGTTATTTCAGCACCATTCTTGTATTAAGCACTGCCTTAGGGCCTCCCACCTTTGGGTTTTTCATCGACAGGCTTTATCCTTTTAATAAGATCATGTTAATTTTTGCCGGATTACTTTTTATAATTATTATCCTTAGTTTTAAACTACTATATTACAACACAAAACTTTTTTCAATTAACAGAATTAAGCGTTTAATTCTCTTTAAAAAACCGCATTACCTGATAGTACCTAAATAATTATTTCTGAAGAGATACCCTTGGGCGCACTGCGGTTAACCAGCATCTGGCCGAACTTAAATCCGTTGGTCTGATACATGGCAATATAGAAGGTGTAAAAACATTCTATTGCCTCAACCCATCAAAAATTAGTGTTTTAAAAAACAACAGGGCGACTTTTAGGAATTATTTGCTGTGAGGATGATTGTGGTGTGTGATTTGTTGTATTATCCCATTTTCAAATTAACACATTAACACATTATCCCATTAACACATTATCCCATTAACACATTATCCCATTAACACATTAACACATTATCCCATTAACACATTAGCACATTAACACATTAACACATTAACACATTAACACATTAACACATTATCCCATTTTCAAATTACCTATTCCTGGCATCAACAAAACTCTTAATATACACCACCATAGCGGCAATACCTGTTGCAATCATCAGCAATACACGTGCAATTGCAATTCCATCGCCTCTTGAAAGCACCCCCGAAAGTGGTTTAAACAGTGCGATCAGGGTGAGCAGGGTAAACACTACCACCACATGCGCCATGATTTTATTGCCGGCTTTAAGACCCAGACCGAGCAGCAAAAGCACAATTCCTGCCATAACAGGTATTAATGCGGTTAAAGATGTACTTTCGTAAGCATAATATCCCCATATGCCAACAACCATAAGTGTTGCAGCATTAATAAGATTAATCTGAAAAGGTTTCATATTGGAATTTTAATATTTTACTAATAAAACCCAATTGATACATATTTGTTTAATCCTGCTAAATTTTTTAAGAAAAATGTTCTTAACTGATTTATGTATATATTTGACAGAGTTATGTATTTAGCTGCCATAAATTGATGAACAAAGCCAAAGCAGGATATATAGAAGGAATCGTCTCAATTATAACGAACACTGTCCTATTCATCCTTAAATTATGGGCAGGAATTGTTACAGGATCAATAGCGCTAACGGCCGATGCCTGGCACACCCTTTCAGATTCGTTAAGTTCTGTGATAGTAGTGATTGCTGTAAAACTGTCGTCGCAAAAACCCGACAAGGATCATCCATTCGGACACGGACGATGGGAGCAGATTGCCGCTCTGATCATCGCTTTTATTCTGGCCGTTATCGCCTGGGGATTTATGAAAGATTCAGTTATCAAGTTCAACCAGAAAGAATACACCCAATTCGGCACACTGGCAATTGTAGTGACCATTGTCTCTATTGTAGTTAAGGAAGCATTGGCACAATATGCTTTTTATATCGGGAAGAAAACCGGAAATTTGACTGTTAAGGCCGATGGCTGGCATCACCGCAGTGATGCCCTTTCTTCGGTGGTTGTCCTTATCGGCATTCTGTTTGCCAGGCACTTCTGGTGGACGGACAGTGCATTGGGAGCCATAATCTCTGTTATGTTGTTCTATGCCTCCTGGCAGATTGCCAGAGAAGCCATCAACATGCTGCTCGGTGAAAAACCCAGCCTGGAACTGCTTAATAAGATTACATCTTTAATTGATAGCAGATATGGTAATAAAATATATCCGCATCATTTTCATATACATAACTATGTCTCTCACCAGGAATTAACCTTCCATATAAAGCTTGACAACAACATGAGTATCGCTGCCGGCCATAAAATTGCCACCGATATCGAAAATAAAATATATGAACAGTTTGATATCATCGCCACGGTACATATTGAGCCATTAGTCTTTACCCATAATTCAGATTGAAGATAAACCTTTTGGGTTTTTTTAATACAAAATGACACAAATATTGTAAATTGGGGGCTTTTAATTGTAATCTCCACAACCTATGATTAACCCTTTTTGTAAGGACAGTAGAGTTTTTGTACTTTATATTGCCACTTTTTTAATCGTTACTCTGACAAACAGAAATGCTTACGGACAAAAATTTTTAACCGACACCTTATATGTCCCGTTTCAGGCCGATACCAATTTCAGGGGACAAGGCTTATGCATTGATTCGGTGCATGACCAAAGGATTGAAGATACTCATTTTGTAAGTTACAATACAAAGAAAAAGTTTCTTATTATTCCTGTTGATCAGGAAATACATACAACCAGGCCGCTTTCAGAGATCCTTCTGGAAAGCTTGGCAGACC
>JAWOHT010000214.1:0-28324 GCA_046485045.1 Bacteroidales bacterium | reverse complement strand
AAAGCTGGCATTCTCGAACGAAAAATGCGGTTCCGTGATACAAAAAAAAGGGAAACTTCTATCCTGACCAGGCGTGTAGTGAGCATGCACGATCCTCATGTTGCCGGAATAGAATGGACAATTATGCCGGAAAACTGGTCGGGAGAGATTACGCTTCGGACTGGTATAAATGGTAATATTACCAACAATGGTGTTAAGCGTTATGGCGATTTGAACGGAAACCACCTTGATATTATTGACAAAGGAGGTTTCAATAGTAAAATCATATACCTGACCTGTCAGACCAAACAATCAAAAGTACGGATGACCCAGGCAGCCAGTACAATGATTTTTCAAAATGAAAACGAGTTATATGTTGAAAAAACCAGTCAGCAGGATGAAAAATCGGTATGGCAGGATTTAAAAATCACCTGTGCCAAACTTCAACCTGTGAGGGTTGAAAAATTGGTGAGCCTCTACACTTCAAAAGATTTTGCTATCAGCGACCCCCTCACCGAAGCTCAGAACAAGGTAAAAAATACAGATTCTTTTCAAACGATGCTGCAACAGCATAAAAAAGCCTGGTCGCAAATATGGCAGCACAGTAATTTTGATATAAAAACTGCAAATGGCGATATTCTGGCCTTACGTTTGCATATTTTCCACCTGCATCAAACCGTATCGCAGCACAGTGTAGGCTGCGATATTGGTGTGCCTTCTCGCGGATGGCATGGCGAAGCATATCGCGGCCATATATTCTGGGACGAATTATACATTTTCCCTTTTATCAATCTGCATACACCCCACCTGGCCCGCTCCCTGCTTATGTACCGCTACCGTCGCCTGCCAAAAGCCCGCGAAGAAGCAACAAAAAATGGCTACCGGGGGGCAATGTTCCCCTGGCAAAGCGGCAGCAATGGGCGCGAAGAAAGCCAAGAGATACACCTGAACCCCAAATCCGGCCGCTGGATTCCCGATAACTCAAGGTTGCAAAGGCATATCAATTCAGCCATACCTTACAATGTGTGGCAGTATTACCAAACTACCGGCGACATGGATTTTCTTGCTGGTTATGGCGCCGAAATTATCTTGAGCACAGCACTTTTCTGGTCGAGTATTGCTGAACATAATCCAAAACGCGACCGGTTTGAAATAAGAGGCGTGATGGGACCGGATGAATACCATACCAGTTACCCCGATTCTGATTCACCCGGCCTGAACAACAATGCATACACCAACTTTATGGCAGTATGGGTAGTACAATGCGCCTTGGATTTATTAGAATTATTTGACAATGAATATGTTGAAGTGCTTTTCGATAAAACAGGTGTAACTGCAAACGATATAGACCTTTGGAAGAAACTGACAAGCAAGATGTTTATCCCTTTTAACAAAGACGGAATAATTATGCAATTCGAAGGTTTTGATAAGCTTAAAGAACTGGATTGGCATAAATACCGAAAAGAACATGGCGAGGTCATGCGCCTCGACCGTATCCTGGAAAAAGAAGACGATTCGCCCAACTATTACAGGGCAAACAAGCAGGCTGATGTTATTATGTTGTTTTATCTCTTTTCCTCGGATAGCCTGGCTGACATATTCAAACAATTGGGATATACATTCAGACCCCGGCTAATCCCGGAGAATATTGCTTATTATCAAAAGATTACTTCACATGGTTCTACCCTCAGCAAAGTAGTTTATTCCTGGGTACTTGCCCGATCGGACAGAAAGCGGTCGTGGAATAATTTCAGAAAAGCCCTTTTAAGCGATATGGAAGATGTACAGGGAGGAACTACCCCCGAAGGAATACATCTGGGAGCTATGGCTGGTACAGTTGATATTATTCAGCGTTGTTATACCGGTTTGGAAATACGCAACGAAGTATTGTGGCTTAACCCGCGTTTACCGGAAGAAGTGCAGGAAATAAGGCTTCAAATCCGTTACCGCAGCCATTGGATTAAACTTCATATAAACCATAAAAAGATAACTGTAGAATTTGACCAGGGCTGGTTAAAGCAACCTATAGAAATCAATGTAAAGGGGAAATCGAAGGTGTTTGAAACGAATGATTCGGTAGAGTTTACCATCTGACAAGAACAAGCTATGAATACACCAGATTTTAATATCGAAGTTTTAAAGCATAAGAACAATTTGACACTTTTTGCACAAAGCTTAACATCAAATAATGAGAAAGCACAGGATCTGGTGCAGGAGACTTACCTGAAAGCCATTGTAAATAAACAGAAGTTTAAAACCGACACTAACTTAAAAGCATGGTTATTTACCATTATGAAGAACCTATTTATCAATGAATATCGCAAAAAACAAAAACGACAGACCTTCCTGCCTGAGAGTTTATTTTATACTATTGATAATGAATTAAAAAACAATAATCATCCGGAAGTGCATACATCAAAAAATGAGATAAAACAAAAAATTGAAAGTTTAGACCATAAGCTCAGAATCCCATTTGTAATGCACATTGAAGGATATAAATACAAAGAGATTTCTCTTAAATTATCATTGAAACTTGGTACGGTAAAAAGCCGGATATATATGGCACGCATACAATTAATTGAAGCCCTGCCGGGTTATTAAAATACAACTTCCGGGCCTGAATACTATTAATACACAAAAAAGAAAGGAGTTTTTATGATGGATGCATTTAATGGACACGGATGGGGAATGGGCTGGGGCTGGATTATAGGCCTGGTCGTTCTAATAGCTGCAATATGGTTTTTAGTAAGAATAGTAAACGGGAATAATCAATCGCAAAATAACAAAAAAACTCCTCTGGATATTTTGAAAGAAAGGTATGCAAAAGGGGAAATAGATAAACAAGAATTTGAAGAACGGAGAAAAAATTTAATGTAATATGAAGATATTTATACTGTTTACCCTGATTAGTATTGGTTTATTCATAAGCCAGACACTGCCCGGGCAAACCGATACAACCATTTATTATCTTACTTTACGGCAGGAAACTGTTGATAAAGCGGGTAAAGAAGTTACGGGAATGACCATAAACGGAAGTATCCCGGGTCCCACTTTACGATTTGATGAAGGTGATTATGCCGTTATTTATGTCAGAAATGAAATGGATGAGGAAACCTCCATCCATTGGCATGGATTGCTATTGCCTAATTTTTTCGATGGGGTGCCTTACCTGACTACCCCGCCCATTATGCCGGGTGAAACTCAAAAGTACGAGTACCCTATAAAACAATCAGGCACGTACTGGTACCACTCACACACCTTGCTGCAGGAACAAAGCGGGGTATACGGCTCTATTGTTATTTATCCTGAAGAGGAAACTATCTCTTATGATAATGAACTGGTACTGGTTTTGTCGGATTGGACGAATCAAAAACCGAAGACTGTTTTGCGTTTTTTAAAACGTGGAAGTGAGTTCTATAATATTAAAAAAGGGACAGCCACCCCCTTAAATCAGGTAATTGCACGCGGTGCTTTGGGTGCCCAGGTTAATTTCTGGAAACAACGGATGGAAGGCGCCGATATTGCCGATATTTATTACGATGCTTTTCTGGTTAACGGGAAAGAAGAGCAAAAGTACCCTGATTTTAAACATGGTAATAAAGTGCGTTTACGCATTATCAATGGTTCAGCTTCCACTTCGTTTTGGATGACTTTTGGCGGTGGAAATCCAATGCTGGTTGCAGCCGATGGGTTAAATGTAGAACAGGTAAGCAAAAACAAAACCTTTATAGCCGTTGCCGAAACCTACGACTTTGTTGTTACCATTCCTGATGGTAATACCTTTGAGTTTAGGGCTACTGCCCAGGACGGTTCAGGTTTTTCCAGTGCCTACATTGGTAATGGCGAACCCCTGCCTGCCAAAGCTGTCCCCATGCCCGATAAAATTGGCATGATGCAACAAATGGCAAAAATGGACATGCGCATGGGTGCACCTGCTGTTAAATTCAACCCAAAAAAGAGTGAACCCCATAAAATGATGAATAAATGGGGCATGCAAATGAAGGGAGAAATGCAGGAAGAAAGTCATCATCATAAAATGGACATGCAAATGGGTAATGAAAATGAAGAAATGGATATGTACTCAGCGCATAGCTACGATTTTTTAAAGTCACTCCAAAAGACAAGCTATAGCGACACTATTCCCGTTAAAGAAATATTACTCAACCTAACCGGCAATATGAACCGCTATGTCTGGAGCATGAACGGGATACCCTTATCCGAGACCGATAAAATCAAAATAAAAGAAGGTGAGGTTACTCGCATTACCCTAAACAACCTTACCATGATGCACCACCCTATGCACCTGCACGGCCATTTCTTCAGGGTACTGAACAAAAATGGTGAATATTCGCCGTTAAAACATACCGTGAATGTACCGCCCATGGAAAAGATAACCATAGAATTTTACGGTAACGAATATGGCGACTGGTTTTTTCACTGCCATATATTATACCATATGATGGGGGGAATGGCCAGAATTTTCAGCTACGATACTCCGCGTGATGCAAGATTGCAAGGATATCCGATAAGTAATCTTATACATGAAACTAACAGGTATTACTCCTGGGGAATGGTGGATATTGCTTCTCATTTTTCCGGGATTAACCTGGTAAGTTCCAATATTCGTAATCAGTTTAACCTCAGAGCAGAGTATGGCTGGAATGAAATTCTTGAAGCTGAATTATCATATCAACGTTATTTAAACAGCTATGTAAGTGTCTTTGTAGGTATAAATGCAGAAAACGAAGAAGATAATACGGATGAGATAGAACCTGTGGCCATAGCCGGAATAAGGTACTTCACTCCATATATGTTTCACCTTGATATAAGATTAGACCATCTGCTAAGGCCACAGGTCAGCCTGGAAAAAGAACTCATGATATTTCCCCGTACCATTTTATTTGGCGAATTTGAATACCAGGCCGATTTCGGATTTGTAAATGAGCTTGAAACTGAAGAAACAGGCAAGCCAATTAATTATAAAGATGAAATAACCTGGAATACCGGGATAGAATTCCTTTTAACAAAGAATTTCGCCATTAATGCCAGTTACGATAACCGCTTTGGTTTTGGTGGAGGCGTATCCGTTTTATTTTAAATCTAAAAACTATGGAACATTCAGAACATAATCGCACAGCAAAGCATAATCACCATGAAAACCTCCAAAATCAAAATCATGATGAACATCAACAGAATGATAATGGCTCCCACAACCATTCCGGCCATCATGCCCTGATGGTTCAGGATTTCAGAAAGAGGTTTTGGGTATCATTGGTGGTAACATTTCCCATATTGTTACTTTCACCGATGATTCAGGGGCTGTTGGGTTACAATATCTCATTCACCTACTCCGGCTATGTGCTTTTTGCCTTGTCGGCATTTGTTTATTTCTATGGGGGATGGCCTTTCTTAAGCGGTTTGTCCGAAGAACTAAAAAAGAAACAACCGGGTATGATGACACTGATTGCTGTTGCCATTACCGTTGCCTTTGGATACAGTTCAGCCACTACGTTTGGATTGGAGGGAAAGAAGTTTTTCTGGGAACTTGCCACTTTAATTGACATTATGTTACTGGGGCATTGGATTGAAATGAAATCCGTTATGGGGGCCTCCCGTTCTCTGCAAAAACTGGTGGAGATGATGCCTGCCGTAGCACATTTGATTAAAGATAGGGATACAAAAGACGTAAAAGTCGGGGAACTAAAAAAAGATGATTTGGTATTGGTACGCCCCGGCGAAAAAATTCCGGTTGACGGCATCATTACCGAAGGAGAAAGTTCGGTAAACGAATCGATGGTAACCGGTGAATCAAAACCGGTAAATAAAGGAAAAGACAATAACGTTATTGGTGGTACAATTAACGGAAACGGTTCACTTAAAATACAAGTACAACAGGTCGGCGATGAAGCTTATCTGAGCAAAGTCATTAATATGGTGCGGGAAGCGCAAAATAAGAAATCAAAAACGCAACACCTGGCCGACCGTATTGCTTTTTGGTTAACCATTATTGCCCTCACCGTAGGTTTTGGAACACTGGCAACCTGGTTAATCCTTGGTCAGCCTTTTGTATTTGCCATGGAACGTATGGCCAGTGTGATGGTGATTACATGCCCGCATGCGCTTGGGCTTGCTGTGCCACTGGTTGTTGCTATATCAACTTCTATTTCAGCGCAAAAGGGCTTGCTTATCCGCAACCGTACTGCTTTCGAAAATTCGCGCAAAATAAGCCTGCTGGCATTCGATAAAACCGGGACCCTCACCAAAGGCAATTTTGGGGTAACCCGTTTTGGAGCATTAAACAACAACTACAAAGACAGAGATATATTGGAGCTTGCGGGCGCCCTTGAAGCCAAATCGGAACATCCCCTGGCTGTAGGTATCATGCATAAAATAAAAGAGGAAAACATTAATGTGCCCGAAGCAGATAACTTCAATGCCATTACCGGAAAAGGCATTGAGGCCGAAGTAGAAAATAAAAAAGTAAAAGTGGTAAGCCCGGGTTATCTTAAAGAACAAAATATCGAAATCCCGGATAAAGCCTATAAAAATGAACAGGAAACGGTTGTTTTTGTGCTGGTCGATAATAAACTGGCCGGATTTATTGCTATGGCAGATGAAATTCGGGAAGAATCTTACGAAGCTGTAAAAATTCTTAGGAAGATTGGGATGAAACTTTATATGATGACTGGCGACAACGAAAAAGTAGCTAAAAGCGTAAGCGATGAATTGGGTTTAGACGGCTATTTTGCCGGAATCCTGCCCGACCAAAAGCTCGAAAAAGTAAAAGAATTTCAGCAACAAGGTGAGTTTGTTGCTATGACAGGCGATGGCATTAACGATGCCCCGGCACTGGCAACCGCCGATGTAGGTATTGCTGTTGGTTCAGGTACCGATGTAGCCGCCGAAACAGCCGATATTATCCTGGTAAACAGTAATCCGAAAGACATTGCATTTTTGGTGCTGTTTGGTAAGGAGACACATAAAAAAATGATACAAAATTTTATCTGGGCAACAGGGTATAACGTGGTGGCTATACCATTGGCTGCCGGGGTGCTTTACAATGCGGGAATATTGATAAACCCGGCTTTGGGAGCTGTTCTAATGAGTTTGAGCACAATTGTAGTAGCAATAAATGCACAACTACTAAAGCGTAAAATGATAGTAAACCGATAAATCAATAGACTATGAAAAATTCGATAGAAAAAATCAAAGAATACCTGGGCGATGCCCAAGATGCATTGTTAAACCATACTTGCAAAACGGTATCAGCCAGCCAGCTAACACTTCCCGGCCCTGATTATATTGATAAGGTTTTTGCCGGAAGCGATCGCAACGTGCAGGTAATCAAAAGCCTGGCCTCCATCTATAATCACGGAAGGTTGGCTGGCAGTGGATACCTGTCAATATTGCCAGTTGATCAGGGTATAGAACACACGGCAGGAAGTTCTTTTGCTCCAAATCCTAAGTATTTTGACCCGGAAAATATCATCAAACTGGCAATTGAGGGTGGATGCAATGCCGTAGCTACCACTTTTGGCGGACTGGCATTGCATGCCCGACAGTATGCGCATAAAATTCCCTTTATAGTAAAAATAAACCACAACGAATTATTGACCTACCCGAACACCTACGACCAGATTATGTTTGGGTCGGTTCGTGAAGCTTGGAATCTTGGAGCATCAGCGGTTGGAGCCACAATTTACTTTGGCTCTGAAGAAGCTAACCGTCAGATTAAAGAAGTATCGGAAGCTTTTGAAGAAGCGCACCAACTTGGGATGGGGACAATCCTTTGGTGTTACACACGAAACAGCGCCTTTAAAACAAAGGACAGAGATTACCATACCGCAGCCGATCTTACCGGACAGGCCAATCATATCGGGGTAACCATCAAGGCTGACCTAATCAAACAAAAACTTCCTGACACGAATAGGGGATTCGTTGACCTCAAGTTCGGTAAGTCGAATCCAGCAATGTACGATAAGCTTGCTACCAATCATCCTATTGATCTTTGCCGATATCAGGTTATAAACAACTACATGGGGAAAATAGGTTTGATTAACTCCGGCGGGGCTTCTTCCGGAAGTTCAGATTTTGCAGAAGCAGTGCGCACTGCTGTAATCAACAAAAGAGCAGGAGGCACCGGGCTGATTTCAGGCAGGAAGGCTTTTCAACGCCCATTTAATGAAGGTATTCAATTATTGAATCTCATACAAGACGTTTACCTTTCTAAAGATATTACTGTTGCTTGATTCCTTATTAATATCATATTAGAATGAAGTTAAGGCAATGAATGAAAAGAAAAAAGAGTGAGAATAATTAAAATTTGATATTATGAAATACTATTTCGAAAAAACATTGAATACAGACTTTGACACAGCTGTTTTTATAGTGAAAGATGCCTTGCAAAAAGAAGGTTTTGGCGTGCTTTCAGAAATTGATATTCATGAAAAATTAAAGGAGAAACTGAATGTGGATTTCAGAAAGTATAAAATATTAGGTGCTTGCAACCCACCATATGCACTCAAAGCACTACAGGCTGAAAATAAAATAGGAACCATGTTGCCTTGTAATGTAATTGTACAGGAGTTGAATGACACGGAAACAGAAGTAGCAGCAGTTGACCCTGTGGCTTCAATGATAGCTGCAGAAAACACTGCACTTGAACTTGTTGCAAAGGAAATTAAAGAAAAATTAGAAAAAGTAATTGCATCACTTTAAATATTAAACATAAAACATTAAAATGAAAGAAAATATAGTTAAAATAACTAACATTAAATCGGTTACACACGATGTAAAAGTATTTACATTTGACAAGCCGAAAGGGTATTCTTTTGTTCCTGGTCAAGCCACAAAAGTGTCAATAAATACTCCGGAATTAAAGAAAGAAAAAAGACCTTTTAGCTTCACCAATTTAACCAGTAACTCTTTTCTTGAACTTACAATAAAAATATATCCTTCACATAATGGAATTACCAACGAGCTTGGTAAGCTTAAAACAGGTGATGAATTAATTATAGGTGATACCTGGGGGGCTATTCAGTATAAAGGCGAAGGAGTATTTATTGCCGGTGGTGCGGGTGTAACTCCCTTTATTGCAATTTTAAGGGATATTCAAACCAAAAACAAACTTTCTGGTAACAAGCTTATTTTTGCCAACAAAACAAAATCTGATATTATCCTGGAGAAAGAGTTTCGGCAGTTACTTGGAAATAACTTTATAAATATTTTGTCTGATGAGAAAGCAGAAGGCTATGCTCACGGGATGATTGATGAAGATTTTCTACAAAAGCATATTTCTGATTTTAATACAAAATTTTATGTTTGCGGACCACCACCAATGGTTGATGTTGTAAAGAAACAGCTGAACTCACTGGGGGCTGAACAGAATTCAATCGTTATGGAAGTATAAGCAATACCTGTGCTGTTACCCTGGGGTATTCTTGAAATCAGATATTCAATTTGTTAAAAATGGAAGTTTTGTTTTGAGATTGCAACATGACCTTGAACATGAATTCAAGATTAGTGTATACTATTTTTAAAGTTGAGGAGAAAATGCAGCACAAATTGTTAATTCCTTATTTAGGTATGATTGTTTACTAAATAATTGTGGAATTTTTCCACTTATGTTCGTTTATTCAACACAAAAAAAACAAACACCAATCACCATAAACCCCTCATATGTTCTCAAGTACCTTTGCTGAGGGCAACTTGGATTACCTGTAAAAAAAGTTTTCTGCAAAGGGTAGTTTGGAATGATATTCTCCCAGGTTAATAACCATGTATAAACAGAATTACAAATCGCAAAAAATTTAGATTATGTCACCATTAGTTGAAGAATCAAAAAAAACAAGACATTATTGACCAGTTAACCTGGGACGATAGCGTAAACGCCAACGAAATTCACGTGGATGTGCAGGATGGTGCCGTACAAGATTGCCATGCACACAGAATGCATAATTGATGTAATTGACAAGATTACATTCGGCTAATCGCTGAGTGAAATAGAATTATTAACCATTAAAATTTAAAATTATGAGTATAGTAAAAGTAATTGAAGTAATCGCTTCATCGGACAAAGGATTTACCGAAGCAACAGAAAATGCCATAAAAGAAGCATCAAAAACGGTAAAGAATATTAGGTCGATTTACATTAAAGAAATGAATGCAAACGTAGAGAACCAAAAAATCGTTTCTTATGCGGTAAATGCAAATATTTCATTTGAGATTGTAGGTTAAAATGTCAAACAACAAAACAAGTGATACAGGTATGGAAAGAGCTATGCTTGAACACCAGAAGAAGGTAATTGAGAATGTTTCAAACAACAATGAAATAGTAAAAAAGGAGATTTCTAAATCGCGTAAATGGCTTACTGAGAATGAATTTGAAGAGTTGAAGGACTGGCTCAAGCTATATGTTCAGTAATCTCCTAAAATAGAGTAAACAAACTGAAAAGAATGCCTTTGGGAATGTTATGGTGTCTAAAAAAATCATCCAATAAGTCATCTTGAAAATATGTGATTTTTTCGTGAAAGAATTCCTCAAAGTGCAAACGCAATACCCAACTTAGATGCTCCAGATTGAATATAAGTTTTAAACTATATTTTTATATATCGCTGATTTTACGTAGATTATATTCGCTTTTTAATTACCAGGCCTGATTTGGCATACTTCATGTTTATAATTACATAGATCAGCATAACATAAATTTTTAACTAAAAACAATGTCATGAATAAACTAGAATTAAAAGGAAAATGGAATGTAATTAAGGGTAACCTTAAACAGAAGTATGGTCAACTTACGGACAATGATCTTTCATATGCAGAAGGTAAAGAAGACGAACTGCTGGGCAGGCTGCAGGAAAAAACCGGTAAAAACAAAGAAGAGCTTATGAGTGAA
Source organism: Bacteroidales bacterium (assembly GCA_046485045.1). GTDB lineage: Bacteria > Bacteroidota > Bacteroidia > Bacteroidales > UBA10428 > JAFGPL01. Next base: position 17,447 of record JAWOHT010000214.1, on the reverse strand, counting down.
ATAGACAGCATGTTATAAACTTTCACTGATTCGAAGTGATAAACCGTCAATATTAAGCTATTAATTATTGGCGGTTTTTAAATTAAACCTCCATTGCAGCAAGGTTTAGATGAATAAAATTAAAAAGATGTTCTTTTCCGTAAAAGAAATTAATGATCCGTAACTGTGCGAAACAATTACTCTTTCTTATCCGATTTTCTATTTCCAGATAAGGGAATTTTTTCCCTGTAAAAGTCGCTACCAAGCATTAGTCCGTATGGTTTAAGCGAATCAACATTATCGAATATTACTTTAACGATTGCCATAAGCGGAATAAAAAGTATTACACCTGCTATTCCCCATATTAAACCTCCGGCAATTAAGGCTAAAATTGCAATCAGGGGGTTCAAACTAACTTTTGATCCGACAATCTTTGGTGTAAGAAAATTACCTTCTATTGTTTGAACTAATGAATACCACCCTAAAACAAACACGGCTGTCCAAATATTATCGTGATTAACAAGTGCATAAAGAACGGGGAGCAAACCTCCAATAAAAGTTCCGATATACGGGATAATAGCCAACATTGCAGCAAAATACCCAAAAAGGAATGGATAGTCTAATCCTATTATCCATAGACCCAGACCATTTAATGTACCCAGCAGAAGGATAATTATAGCAAGACCAAAAAAATAGTTTTGCGCCACCTTCCGTATTTTTTTTAAGAGATCAGAAGCATAAGAAATTTTATCCTCTGGAAAGTGATAAAGAATCAGCTTTTTAAATGATGTACGATATAATAAAAACAAAAAGGTATATACAAAAATCAGCACCAAAGACGATATTAAGCTTGTTGATGTTAAAATAGTACTTTCAATAAAGTTGCTTGATCCCAGATAACTCTTTGATCTACTCTTAAACATTTCTTGAATTTCAAGATTATTACTAAAAATCTTGTTTTCGAGAATTTGCATAAACTTATTAATGGAGGTTAGAATATTTTCTTCAAAGCCTTTGATTTTTTCAAACAGATGATAAAATTTTGTTCCAAAAAAATAAAAAATTCCTGATATCAGTAATATTACAATTAGCAGTATTATCGATATTGATACTATTCGCGGTAATTTCCGCTCAAGAAGGTCGCAGGCAGGATAAAGTAACATAGATAACAGCATTGAAAAGGCGAGAGGTACCAGAATAAACCTGGCCAGGTACATTATGGCAATAACAAATGAAATGATGATTACGTTTTGTGTTATTTTGTTGCGACTGAATATTATTCTTTCCATACAGTATAAAATTCTTTATGAATTATTAAGCAAAACCTGCACCATAAAAAAGCATCCGACAAATGAGGAATAAACAGGTAACACATGTGTAATTATTCCACACTTTTATAAAAAAGTATACACAACATTCCACACAAATGCTCATAAACCAGCAGTTAACAGACGAGAAAAAATTTTGGCAGGATTTTATATGTACTATTACATGAACAAGTATAAATCTTTAAAAAATAAAATTATGTCAAAATCAACAACGAATGCAGTATTGGGTTTTTTAGCCGGAGCGGCGGCTGGAGCAATAACCGGAGTATTATTTGCGCCCGATAAAGGATCGAAAACCAGAAAGAAAATTAAGGAAAAATCAAAAAAGGTGGGTGCCGACATTCGAAATAATGTAGGCAATCAGGTCGAAGATTTAAAAAACTATATCTCCGGTTTTGTGGATGATGTCAAAGAGCGTTTTAGTACCCTTGAGAAAGAGGTGAAGGAACAGGCAAAAGAAACCGAAAAAAACGCAAAAAAAGCAGCCGAGAAAACCACGAAAGTATAATCAAAAAAAAAAATGAAGAACAAACCTATAACTGAAAGTTTATCGGAACTTAATGTAGTTATTAAAAGTTTTATCAAAGCACACGCAGATTTGCTAAGGGTAAAGTTTCTTGAAAAAGTTTCCAAATCAGGAACCTATTTTTTAACAGTCATTTTGGGAGTAGTAATTTCTGTTTCCATTCTTCTTTTATTAACTTTTGCTTTTAGTTTTTGGTATGGTGAAGTAACAGGGAAGATATACGAAGGATTTTTAATTTCGGCCGGGTTCATTTTGTTTTTAGGTGTCTTACTATATTTGTTGAGGCACGTGATATTTACAAATAGTATTATCCGAAATATTGGTAATATTTTGTTTAATGAAGAAGATGAAGAGCACTAAAAATAAAAATCTGATTATTTTGAAAAAAGACACTCAGCTTAAAAACATTCATGACCTGAAGCTTTTAAAATACAAATTGAAAGCAGATATCAGACTTCAGGAAGAGAAACTTGGTGCCGGATTGCAAAAATTGAGAGCATCATATTCCGATCAAATCAGGACAAGCGCTATACACTATTCTCAAAAGATCATTGCGACACTCATTTATCGACTGACACGTTCATGCTTTGACTAGAAAATTTTCTATTCAAATATAATAAATTATGTGTAAAAGTTTTATTTGTTGCTATTTAAACTCATGTCATGCCCTACTGCGACTCAATGACATTTCTGGCTATGACCGTTCATCTGCATATTATTTATCGCGTATATGATATTTTTGACTGAATAGTTCCCGTTTTCCTGTGAATAATTAAACTGCCATTGTTTTTCTTTGAATATGGCATAATTTTTATTTTTTAGATTTTGATGAAGGCCTTTAACATGAGCCGGATCCCACATGTATTATCTACCCTTGAAACAATTATATCTAACAAAACCGTTCCATTTTGGTAAGGTTTTACCAGTTATTGGTATTAGGCACTCCGTAATCAGTAATTACGTGATAATGAATACTGCTTACTAAAAGCTAAACACCCCATTGTTGAGGATTTAATACACAGTTTTTCGAAAAAATTCTACACTTGTTTTTTCTTTTCAATCTTCTTTGTTTTCTCAATCTTATCCCGGCTTAAGGGTTTACGATGTAGCTACCAACAATTGTGTGCGCTTGGTACACGTATTGTTTCAGTTCAGATAAACTAAAAAGTCAATTTTATGAAGACGATTACAAAAGAAGAACTGAAAAAGAAACTTGAAAATGGAAATATCCATTTGATAGAGGTACTCGGGGAAGAAAAATATAACAAATCGCACATTAAGGGAGCTATAAATATTCCGTTGAAAAAAATTGGAACCGAAGCAAGGCAAAAATTCAGCGAAGAAGATGAAATAGTGGTTTATTGTTCTGATTATGATTGCTCTGACAGTCCAACCGCAGCTAAAAAACTTGAAAGCCTGGGGTTCAAAAATGTGTATGACTTTGAAGGTGGAAAAAAGGAGTGGAAAGAAGCCGGATTACCCATGGAATAGTCTTTTAGCAGCATCAATAACCATTAAATATCATGCACAATGTCGGACAAAAATAACAAAAAAGAAATTTATGAATTCGAAAACCGGGAATGGCTCGATTCGCTGAACTATATCATAAAAAATGAACCTCCTGAACGTGTTGAAGAATTGTTAAAATTGTTACAACAACATGCCCTTAAAGAAGGAATAATATCCAAACCGGAACTAAATACCCCGTACATCAATACCATATCATCTGAAAAACAAATTCCTTATCCGGGAAATCGTGAATTAGAACGAAAAATAAAAAGCCTTGTCCGTTGGAATGCTATGGCTATGGTAGTACAGGCCAACAAGAAAAAAGAAGGGATAGGCGGTCATATTTCAACTTACGCATCGGCTGCAACCTTATACGAGGTGGGGTTTAATCACTTTTTTAAAGGCGGGGGACATGGTACATCACCTGATATTGTTTACTACCAGGGGCATGCCTCACCTGGCATTTATGCCCGTTCTTTTCTCGAAGGAAGGTTTTCAAAAGAAATGCTCGAAAACTTCCGGCGTGAACTAAATCCGGAAGGTGGTTTGTCGTCTTACCCACACCCCCGTTTAATGAAGGAATATTGGCAGTTTCCAACTGTTTCCATGGGGCTTGCCCCCATTCAGGCCATTTACCAGGCACGGTTTAACAAATATCTTCACGACAAAGGTTTATTAGAAGCTTCTGACCAAAAAGTATGGGCTTTTCTGGGCGACGGTGAAATGGACGAACCTGAATCGATGGGGGCGCTTACACTTGCATCGCGTGAAGAACTGGACAACCTTATTTTTGTTGTGAATTGCAATTTACAAAGACTTGACGGGCCGGTTCGGGGCAATGGTTCCATAATCCAGGAATTGAAAAGCGCTTTCAGGGGTGCCGGATGGAATGTAATAAAAGTAATATTGGGTGAAAATTGGGATGAGTTATTAAAAAAAGATAAAACCGGACTGTTAAAAAAACGGCTGGGCGAATTGGTTGACGGGCAAAGACAAAAATTCTCCATTGCCGATGGAAAGTATATACGCAAAGAATTTTTTGGTAAATACGATAAACTTTTAGCGCTGGTTGAGAACTTAAGCGATGATGAAATAACAAAACTCCGCCGTGGGGGCCACGACCCCTTAAAAGTTTTCAATGCTTATAAAGCGGCCGTGGAAAACGAGGGCTCGCCAACCGTAATACTTGCACAAACCATTAAAGGATATGGTCTGGGTGAAGCCGGTGAAGGCCGCAACATTACCCACCAGCAGAAAAAACTGAATGAAGAAGAACTAAAACAATTTCGCGACCGGTTTAATATTCCGGTTTCAGATGAAGGATTGGCCAAAGCACCTTTTTATAAGCCTGCCGATGATAGCGACGAAATAAAATATTTGAAAAAACAGCGTGAAAAGCTGGGTGGATTTATCCCCTTTCGTAATACAAAGCAAGCTAAATTTACCATGCCCGAAGAACAAGTTTTCGATGAGTTTTTAAAAGGCTCTGATAAACGGGAAGTAGCTACCACCATGGCTGCTGTGCAGTTGCTATCCAAATTGCTAAAAGACAAAAATACAGGCAAGCTCATTGTGCCTATTGTACCTGATGAATCCCGGACCTTTGGCATGGACGCACTCTTTAAGCAAGTAGGGATATACGCGCACAAGGGCCAGCTTTATGAACCGGTTGACAGGGAAAACCTGCTTTATTACAAAGAAGCCAAAAACGGGGCAATCCTCGAAGAAGGAATTACCGAGGCGGGTTCAATGTCATCATTTATTGCGGCAGGTACAGCCTATTCAACACATCAGATTAATACCATCCCGTTTTTTGTTTTTTATTCCATGTTTGGTTTTCAACGTGTGGGCGATTTAATTTGGGCCGCCGCCGATGCCCGGACAAAGGGTTTTTTGCTGGGCGGAACTTCCGGCCGCACTACACTTGCCGGTGAAGGTCTGCAGCACCAGGACGGGCACAGCCACATACTGGCATTGAGCGTACCATGCATTCAGGCATACGACCCGGCCTTTGCTTATGAACTGGCCATAATTGTAAAAAACGGAATAAAAAGAATGTACAAAGATGGTGAAGACATTTTTTATTACATCACCATTATGAACGAAAAATACCCTATGCCGGCAATGCCTTCCCGAAATGGTATTGAAGAAGGAATTCTTAACGGAATGTACAAATATAAGTCGACTCGAAACAATAAGCATAATATTCATCTGCTGGGAAGCGGAACTATCCTGAATGAAACGCTTAAGTCGGCTGAAATTTTAAAAAACCTTTATGATATTAAAGTAGATGTCTGGAGTGTTACAAGCTATAAAAAACTATATGAAAATGCTATAGAAACAGAACGTGCCAACCTGGTTAGTAACCAAAAAAGTAAACCATATATTCAAGAGTGTGTAGGCGAAAAAGACGGAATTTTTATTGCAGCCACCGACTATCAAAAAGCGCTCCCACTCACAGTATCAAAATGGTTTCCGGGTACTTTTTCTGCATTGGGAACCGATGGCTTTGGTTTAAGCGACCACCGTGATGAACTGCGCGAACATTTTGAGGTAAATGCAAAGCATATTGCCTGGAGCGTTTTAAACTGTTTATATAAAGAGAAAAAGCTATATAAGAAAATATTGGACAAAGCCAGAAAAGAGTTAAAAATAAATACAAAAAAAATTTCCCCGACCTCAATTTAATACCTAATAACTTTCCATTAATACAATTGATTATGATTAAAGAAATAAAAATACCCGATATAGCTGAAAACGTTGAAACCGGATTAATAGCAAATATTTTGGTGTCGGAAGGCGACAAGGTGTCTGTAGATCAGCCTTTGGTTGAGGTTGAGACTGATAAAGCCACTACAGAAATCCCCTCGGATTACGATGGGGTTGTAAAAGAAATTAAGGTAAAGGAAGGTGATGAGATTAAAGTAAACCAGGTAATAATTATTCTGGAAATTCAAAATGGAAAAAACGAAAGCAATGAGAAGGCGCAAAAAAAGGAATCTGATGAATCAACATCCAAAGACAATGAGAAGGCAAAAGAAAAGGAATCTGATGAATCAACATCCGAAGATAATGATACAGGTGAAGAACGAATAGCAGGGTCCGAAAATAAAAAGGAAGCAAAAAAGGATGAGGATGACAAAGACAAGAATGACAAGGGTAATGATAATCAAAACCCGGTTTCGCCACTGGCAAGAAAAATCGCCCGTGAGCATAATATAGATCTATCTGAAATTAAAGCAACCGGGCCGGGCAATCGCATATCAAGAGAGGATGTGGAAAATTTTATTAAAGATGATGATAAGCACCCGCAAAAAGAGGAAGATACAGACGAAAAATCGTCTGCCGATGACCGCACCATTGAACCGCTCAATAATATTGGCCGTATAACAGCTCAAACCATGAGCAATGCCTGGCAGACCATACCTCACGTAACCCAGTTTGATGAAGCAGATATTACCAACCTGGAAAAATTCAGGCAAGAAAACCAGGCTAAAATAGAAAAGCAAGGGGGTAAACTTACCATTACATCCCTCTTACTAAAAATAACCGCATTTGCACTTCAAAATTTCCCCCGCTTTAATGCCAGCCTTGATTGGGAAAATAAAGAAATCGTACTTAAAAATAATTACAATATAGGCGTTGCTGTAGATACCCCACAGGGATTGTTAGTCCCTGTTATTCGGGATGTAAACCGGAAATCGCTTGCCGTGCTTTCACGTGAATTGACGGAACTGGCGCAGAAAGCACGCGACAAAAAAGTATCAGGCGATGAAATGAAGGGTGGCAATTTTACCATATCCAATCTCGGAGGAATTGGCGGGACCGGTTTCACGCCAATTGTTTATCCGCCACAGGTGGCTATACTTGGCGTTTCGAGGGCTAAATACCAGCAAGTGTTTATCAACGATGAATTCGAAAAACGGCTGGTTATGCCTTTATCCCTTTCTTACGACCACCGTGTGATTAATGGAGCTGATGGGGCACGTTTTCTTCGATGGATATGCCAGGTACTGGAAGACCCTTATGCATTGTTGTTTTAGAACGGTTGTAAAAAATGAAAGTATTCGGTAATCGGTAATCGGTGCTTCTTTCTATTTTTTAACAAAATATAATATTTTATGTTTTATTATTGTTAGTAATGATTGAAAACAGACCGTATGTTATGGCATACACACCAATTAATACCGTAATTACGCGTGAACCTTCAAAAGGATTAATTGTAATAAGAAGGCCGAAGATTAGTGACAGTATTCCTGTGATCAATAAAAAACCTTTTTCTGATTTTGGCATTTCTCTTCTGTACCAGGCTGTCACAAAAATCAACCCCAAAAGAATTGCCCAAATCCCGATAATGGTAACAAAAACCGCAGCAGATACTTCAGGTCGAAGTAAAATAATAATACCAATCAGCATACCAATGATACCTTCAATAAGTATCAGGTGCCATCCGGGATTTTCATTTCTTATCCGCACAGAACCAACTGTTAACACAAGTCCACCAATCAGGATAGAAATGGCAAAATATATAGCCAAAGCAATTAAAGTAATGGTAGGAAACAATAAAGCAACCAAACCGAATACTATAGCTAAAAAGCCGTTCAGTCCAGTGAACATCCAATTTTTTAAATGTAATTTTTTCATAATGTATTTATTTATTAGATTTTAAAAATATTCTTAACTATTTGAATTATACCCAATGTAGCCATGCTGGAAGCCCCTACCAGAAGCCAGCCCTGCGTTGTTAAATATTCCAGTGATAGTATATTATGAAGAACAGGTAAAAAATATGCCATAGATAGTAATGGGAGGCAAACAGCAAGGGCCATCCAGACATACCGGTTACGCGTAACCTGATTATTGAAGAAACGTTCTTCGGGTTCGCGCATATTAAAAACGTGCAGCAACTGGGAAAGCGCCAGGCTAAAAAAGGCAACGGTATTTGCTGTTTCTTTTGATTCGTTAAAATAAAACAGTGCAGTTACATAAGCTCCTGTGACTATCACAGCCATAATTAACCCGTAGACACCTGTAGTTATCCAGTTACGCTTGTTAATAATTGGTTCACTTGGATCTTTTGGTTTTTGTTTCATCACATTTTTATTTCCCTTTCCCAATCCCAGGGCAAGGGCAGGAAAAACATCCGATAATAAATTCAGAAACAGGAGTTGCAATGGTAACAAGGGAATGTAAAAGAGCGTAAAACTTATTCCGGCAATAATGATAATCTCTGCCAGATGATACGAAAGCTGGTACACAATAAATTTACGGATGTTGCCAAAAATAATACGTCCTTCTTCAATCGCTTCAACGATAGATGGAAACGAATCATCTTTTAATACCATATCGGCCACTTCCTGTGCCAGTTGGGTGCCTCTTTTTCCCATGGCAATGCCAATATCTGCCTTTTTCAATGCGGGAGCATCGTTTACACCATCGCCTGTCATGGCCGTGATTTCACCTTTTTCCTTGAAATGGTCAACAATTTCATGTTTTTGTTTGGGGTCTACCCTTGCAAAAAGGTTGGCATCGTAAATATCATCGGCATTATGCTCAATCTCCTTACCCTCCATAATCTCTATTTCTCCGGGCTGCTGTAATTTTACTTTTTCTGCAATATTCTGAGCAGTTCCTGAATGGTCGCCTGTAACCATTACCACTTTTATTCCTGCCTGATGGCACTTTTCAATTGCTTGAGACACGTCTTTTTTTGCCGGGTCAACAAAACACACAAAGCCAATAAATATCATGTGATGTATAAAATCATCCTGCTCTTTGAATTGTTCACTTTCCTTTTCATCTGCTGTTTGATAAGCACAGGCAATTACTTTCAGGCCTTTGGCAGATAATTCGTTGTTTTTCTTTAACCATTTTTTTCTGAAACCCTTTGATATTTCTCTCTTTTTGCCTTTTTCGAGATAAAAATCAGATCGTGAAAGAACAGCCTCAGCGGCTCCTTTGCATGAAATGTAGAGTTCGCCATCAAGCGAATGAATAGCTCCCATAAACTTCGAATCGGAATCGAAAGGGTCTTCATGCACACGTGGGTTTCCTGATAGTTTTTCCGATTTTTCAGTATCCAATTCATTTACAAATTCAAGCAGGCTAACATCCAAAGGGTCGCCTTTTAACTTGTTATCAACCCTTTCTGCATCGTTGCAAAAAACAGCCACTCTCAAAATATGCTGAAAGCTTTTACCATCGCGGATTTTCTCACTTAAAGAGTTTCCATTACCAGTAAGTCGCGATACATCAATCTTATTACCGGGATATTCAATTCGATTTACAGTAAGCTTATTTTCTGTTAAGGTTCCTGTTTTATCGGTAAAAATTACCGTGGTTTCTCCTAAAGTTTCCACAGCAGCCAGTTTTTTTACAATTACGTTCTTTTTGGACAGGCGAATCATCCCCCTGGCCAGGGCAATACTGGCCACAATGGGCAATCCTTCGGGTATGGCTGCAACTGTCCATGCAATAGCTGTTTGCAACAGCAGGTAGATTTCCTTACCGGCAATCCGGCCAAATATAAAAAACGATGCTGCCAGCCCTACCGTGACCCAGATAAGGTGGGTTGAAAGTTTCCGGAGTTTTTGATTTAGCGGAATGTCTTCTTTTTCCGACTTGGTAACCATCTCTGATATGGCGCCTATTTCTGTCTTTTTTCCGGTGGCTGTTACAATGCTGTGTGCTTTCCCACTGGTTATTGCGGTTCCTTTAAACAACATATTGAAACGTTCTGCCAATGGGGTATCTGCCTCAATGGTTTCGTTGTTTTTCTCTACAGGCAGGGATTCCCCGGTTAACGGCGACTCATCAACATGTAATTCGCTTGAAAATACAATTCTTGCATCGGCAGGAACAATGTCTCCGGCTTCGAGCAGAACAAAATCACCTGGCACTATTTTTTCGGCATCAATATCCTGAATGGTATTTTCGCGTTTAACCCGTGCTTTTAGTTTATCGAGCTTTTTTAAAGCATTTACCGAAGTTTGCGCCTGGTATTCCATCCAAAAACCAATAATGGTATTTAACAGAATTACAACAATAATGGCAATAGCTTCTGGCATATCTCCAAATACAAATGAGACAGCCACAGCGCCAAACAACAGATATATAACGGGGTTATTAACCTGTTCTAACAAAAGTAAAAGCAGACTTTTTTGTTTTTGTTCTTCAATGCTGTTAGGGCCTGTTTTTTCGTATTGTTCCTTAGCACGCTTGTTGTTAAGCCCGCTCTCTGATGTATCCAATGCCTGGTAAGTTTCGTCAACCGAAATTTTGTGAAATTTTCTGCTATCGTTATCCATACAACCAACAATTATAGTTTAATTTACATTTCAGCCGTCTCTTAAGGATACGCCGGTTCAGGTTTATGTTTTAGACGCGGGTTGCATGAATTGTTTTTTCTGACTTCCAAACCATCGACATACCAGGAAAACATGGGGTCGAAATTGTCATTTAGCGTAAATACCCTGGAAATAAATGCCAATCCCCATTTCTTGCCCCTGATTTTCTTTCCAGGTTTAATGCAGTATTCTTTTATTTTGCTGCTTGAATGCAATTGGGCTTTCCAATAAAACAAAACAGAGAAACTAACCGTGACTTTAGTTGAAGAAAGGTTTTCTAATTGCAGCATCAGTAGATGAGTACTGTCCTTCTCCAGTTTCCTGTCTTTTTGCCATCTATAAGAAATTTTTATGCTGTCTTGTACTATTTTCTCTTTGTATTCCTGGGCTTTTATAATTCCGGGAGGCAATACCATAAAGGTAATAATTAATAGCTGGCATGGTATACAGATATGAGGAAGTTTCAGTAATTCCATAGGTTATCTCAATTCTTTTGTTCTGTATTCGCAATCAATCGTTATCAATGTGTATTAAAAAGTGACCCGGCTTTTGTGAACGCATTGTTGAATGATTCGATACTATTATAAATGTTTTTTTCCATTTCAGACATTTGAGAATTGCTTTTATCGCGAACCTCAACAATTTCCAAATATTTTTTTTGTATTTCCTGGTTTAAATCTTCCAGTTTATCCAGGGCAGCTTTTGCTCCTTCTTCTATTTCCTGGTTTTTAATTTGTGGCAATTTATTTTTCAAGTCTGTCAACTTTGTTGAAATCTCATCCATTGCCTTTTTTGTTCTAATTGCCAATTCATGTTTGTCCATAATACTTAATTTTTTAATTCTGTATTTAATACTTATTTCCATTTATATGCCATTTAATTAATTTTTCTTTGGAAATACCAGATATTTTTTACAATTAACAAGTTAGGGAGAAAACAAAAGTGCTCTAATAAGCAATCAATTGTTTCTGTGTGACTTTATTTCACTAAATGGGGAAAAACACCACACTTTTTTGAATTAATAATGAGGATTGACGGGAGAAGTGATCTATGGCATGCTTTTTCTGCATGTTTGAAGAATAGAGAGAATACATTAAATATATAAAAAAACAAAAAGTATGATTGAACTAAAAGAAAAACACTGCGTGCCATGCGAAGGTGGCACTGAACCGTTTAATGAAGAACAAATTGCCACACATAAAAAGCAACTGGCACCAGGGTGGCAGGTTATCGATAACAAAAAAATCAGGAAAGAATTTCTGTTTGAGAACTTTAAGCGAGGGATGGCGTTTGCACAAGATATTGCAGCAATTGCAGAAAGTGAAAACCATCATCCCGACATTTGTATTCATTACACCAATGTTGAAGTGGAACTTAGTACACACGCCATTGGAGGATTGTCTGAGAACGATTTTATTATGGCAGCAAAGGTTGATGAATTGTAATTGTTGGTCTGTAAAGTTAAAAAAACATTATACAAACGAGGCTTGAAAATAGCGAAGACGATTAGTAATTCATGCGAATTATGTTAGGACCCAGCAACCGAAGTATTTGAAGTACCCGACAAAATGGTTGTAAGGCCGGAAGCATACCTCAAAGGAAACCATATCGGAATTCAGAAGCTGTGGACATTTGCCCAGCTCAGGGTTACAAATTAGAGGAAGTGTAAAAAAATGAATTCTTATGTCATTGGAAATTTTATTAATATCAATAGTTTTAGTTGCCATGGCCGGCATTGGCCTGGCAATAAAATATTTTAGTAGTAAACAGGCGCCTTCGTGTAAGCATAATGTAAATAAATATGGAAGGCCTGAAAACGAAGCCTGTGGAGTTTGTGGAGCAACTACTGACGAAGAATGCAAAAAATAATATAGAATTTCTTACAAAAAAATAGTTACGTTCATTTAATTAATCTTATATATTAATAAGTAGGAAATAATTGTAAAAATCATCCTCATCCTGATTTTGACCTTCGGATTTTGTATGTTTGCACCTTAAATGTTTCATTATGACAACGATATAATTGTAAAAGCTTTTAATTCCATAGAATAGAAGAGATAAACGATGAGTCCTTTCTGACTGCCATCAATACAATTCTTGATTCAAAATCTCAATCACAGATTCTAAATCTAAATCAAAACCAACGTCAGTAGATAATTGAGTCTAAAAAAGAAATCGAAAAAAGACTTGTTATTGACCAATCTGAATTGGATAAAGAATTCAATAAATGGCTAAGCGCAAGATAATCTGATTTCATTCTTTTCTATGAGATTTCCCCTGAAAACTTTATTGTCCATACAATTTGGAACTGTAGACAAAATCCTGATAATTTGAAAATTAAATAAACAACTATTGCCAACATTTAGGATTTAAGGCGCAGTTGGGCACAAAAAAAGAGATGGTTTTAGGAACCATCTCTCAAAATTGAAATAAATAATACCGCAAGGCAAGGCCCAATTGTGTTTTAAATCGTGTTGGAATAAACCCCCAAAGTGTACCATATATATAATTGATGAAAATAATCAATTTTTTAATTAAAAGAAGAATACCTGATTGCTCTTTGTGAGTGGTTATTGTCAAAATGGTATCATATCAGTTGCATTAGAATCCACAGGAGATTTTTGGCAAAACCTATATACTGAATTAATAAAGTATGGTTTTGATATTACCATTTGTAATGGCAAATTCACAAAAGTCCCTTATAGTCCACCAAGAGAATATCTATTCCTTGATCAAAGAGAAAAACTTAAAGTGGCTTCACAAAAAAAGAAAAATATTGCTAAATTTGACTTGAAACCTGAGGATATAGGTTTTGTCAATTCGTTTAATATCAGTATGCTTTAACGCTAGTCATAATGCAAAAACCATGAAGATTTTAAGATATATACTTTGACTTAATAGTTATATGAAAATAAAAGTCAGATACACAATTTATTTAAGCACTTTTCTTTTGTATATAATTTCAAATACAATAGTTTGTGCGCAAAGTGACAGTACTCAACAAAGTTTATTTAATCAAATTTATATGGCTACCCAACAAGAGTATGGAGTTGACCAGGTATTTGTAAATGGAATCAGTTATTATAACAAATATCCTCAAATCGGACATCCCTACTTGTTGGATAATAAATTTGAAAAAGGAAGTGTTATTTTTCGTGGTAAGTTATATTCAGATGTTTTGCTGATGTATGATATTTGTTTTCAAAAACTGTTAATAAAGTATGCTTTTAATGATGATCAGTTTATATTTTACTTAACAAAAGAATTCATTTCGGAGTTTAATATTTATAACAAAAGATTTGTAAAAGGATCATATTATAATCTGGAAAAAGATCGTTTCTATCAAATAATTGGTGAAAACATACCAATTAAAGTACTTTATAAATGGGAAAAAATCCAGGAAAAATCCGACTATTATTTGGTCCCATATCAATTCTCCTCTGATAGGAGAAGTTGTTTTATATATATAAATAACAAACTGATTCGCTACAAAGGAAATAGTTCGTTTATTCACAAATTCCCTAAGCAAAATCAAAAATTAATTAAAAAATATATTCGTAGTAACAAAATCAAAGTAAAATATTGCAGCGATAACGAAATGGAATTGCTGCTTAAATACTCTGCTATATTATACCCCTGAATTTCTAAAACATTATGTATAAACTCATATTTATAACATTGCTCACATTCTTTTTTCCCTTTTTGCATGGTCAAACGGACAAATATATATTATCGGAAAAATTTGAAAATATTCTTTTTGTTGAACTTGTAAAATTTATTGAATCTGAAAGTAATCTTAAGTTTTACTATAAAAATGAATGGGTGCAAAATATTAATGTTTCTGTCACCACAAATGAACTTACTATCCCAAAACTACGCGAACAACTCATAAATAAAGGATTAAACCTATATATAGAAGGGGATGAGATTTATTTAATTAAAGGTGAAGAATTAATTTCTGAATTGCCTGCCTTTATATCCAAAGGAAATAATATAAATTCAAAACATCAGGAAAATGATATTACATATACTGAAAACATGTATTTACAAAGTAAAATAATTGCATCAAAAGAAGTTCTTTATGTTGGTGAAAAAAGTGAAATTGTAATAGACAAAACTTGTATTGTTAGAGGGAGAATAATAGATAAAGCTAGTGGAGAACCAATGGTTGGTGTTACAGCATATATAAAGGAAATGGAGTATGGTGTTACCAGCGATATTGATGGTAACTTTCAAATATCCTTAAAACCTGGAAAATATAAATTATTTATAAATCATATATCAATAGGACAAAAGGAGTATTACCTTCAGGTATATACAAGTGGTTCTTTATTTTTAGAGATGGACCAGGAATTGAAAGAAATAGATGAAGTGGTGGTTTCATCCTTACGCAATGACAATGTAAGAGGCATGCAGATGGGTTATGAACGGGTAACTGCAAAGACAATGAAAGAAATACCTGTTATTATGGGTGAAAAAGATGTTTTGAAGGTAGCAACCATGCTTCCGGGGGTTGGAAGTGTTGGGGAGGGTTCTTCAGGTTTTAATGTCAGGGGAAGCGCTTCCGACCAAAATTTATTTTACATTAATAAAATCCCTGTTTTCAACACTTCACATTTATTTGGTTTTTTTACATCATTTAGTCCCGACATTGTGAACGATTTTACTTTATATAAAAGTAATATCCCTGCAAAATACGGTGGCAGGCTTGCATCTATATTTGATATTTCTACCCGGCAGGGAAATAAAAAAAAGTTTTTCGGTCAGGGAGGCATTAGTCCGGTTACTTCACACCTCTCTTTTGAAGGGCCTGTTATTAAAGATAAAACTTCGGTTGTTGCAAGCTGGCGAAATACTTACTCAAACTGGTTATTAAACCAAATAGAAACATTTGATATTAATAACAGCAAAGCGTTTTTTTACGATGCTTCATTAGGTGTTAACTCCGAAATAAATCATAAAAACCTGGTAAAGGTTTTTGGATATTCAAGTTTTGATAAGTTTTCATTATCAAATAAAACCAAATATCAATATTCAAATAAAGGCGCTTCTATTTCTTGGAAACATCTTTTTGCAGGTTCATTAACCGGGGACTTTTCTGCAGCATATAGTCAATATTATTTTGATAATACTGAAAAATCTAATCCAACAACAGCATACCGGCATAAATATATAATTGAAAACATAGAAACAAAAGCTGATTTTGACTTTACCACCCCTAAAAACCATACATTATTATTTGGCATAAGTTCTACCTATTGCAACAATAACCGGGGCAATATTATTCCTGTTAATAAAGAATCGGATATATTGCCAATTTCTTTGGGTACTGAAAAAGGGTTGGAAGGAGCACTTTATATATCAGATGAATTTGAACTATGGCCAAAAATTAAAGTATTGGCAGGAGTTAGGTATAGCTTTTTTGCTGAACTTGGACCAAAAACGGTTTATGAATATTTTGATGGCATAAAAGATAAAAATAACGTTAAATCAGTTAATAATTATGGTAAAGGTAAAGTAATTCAATATTACTCTAAACCAGAGATAAGGGCCTCGGCTAAATATTCGTTTCTGCCTAATATGTCTTTAAAAGCATCCTATAACAGATTACAACAATATATTTTTATGTTGAGCAATACAATAGCCATAACACCCAATGATCAATGGAAACTGGTGAGTTCCAATATTACCCCGCCATTAGTTGATCAGGTGGCAATAGGTTTGCATCAAAATTTCAATAAAAATGGCATTGAAACCAGTATTGAAATATATCAAAAATGGATAAAAAATATAGTTGAGTATAAAGACGGTGCGGATTTTATATCATCAGATCCAATTGAGAGACAACTGCTTAAAGGGCAGCAGGATGCAAAAGGACTGGAGGTGATGCTAAGAAAGAAAAAAGGAAAGTTTACAGGTTGGATATCATATTCATATTCCAGATCATTTATTCAGGTTAATAGCGATAACGTTGAGGAGCGTATCAACAATGGAATAAGGTACCCGTCAAATTACGATCGGCCACACAGTGTTAATCTTGTTTTAAATAATCGGTTTAACAGGCGTTATAGCATATCTGCCAATTATGTATACTCAACCGGGAGACCTGTTACTTTACCAATTGCCGCATATTATTCAGAAGGTCAACATTTATTGTATTACTCAGAAAGAAACAAATACAGGTTGCCAGATTATATCAGAATGGATTTTTCATTAAACATTGAAGGCAACCTGAAAGATGATAAAGTTGCACATAGTTTTTGGATGATAAATATTTTTAATGTTTTTGGCCGGAAAAATGCATATTCAATTTATTATGAAGCCAAAAACGCAAAATTACAGGGGTATAAATTATCCATTTTTGCAAGACCAATTTTAACCATTTCATGGAACTATAAATTCGGAAATTACCTTAGCAATTAAACGTATCACTTTTTATGAATAAAACATGGTGCCAACAAATTTCAAAACACTTTTCGAAAAAAAATATATATTATTAAACGGGATTTTATTATTATTGATATATATTTTTACTACAACATGCATCGAAGAGTTTAAGCCTAACCTTGGGGTAGAGGTGGATTTGTTATCAGTAGATGCCAGTATTGTAAGGGGGCGCGAAGAACAATCCGTGATTATTACACGCTCTACTTCAATTGATAATCTTGAATATATTGCTGTGAGAAATTGTAAGGTTTTTGTCACTGATGATAAAGACAATAAATTCCATTTTAAAGAACAAACTGATGGGGAATATAC
>JAWOHT010000169.1:0-2825 GCA_046485045.1 Bacteroidales bacterium | reverse complement strand
AATAGTGTATCATAAACTGGTTCGTTGCCATCGAAAATATATCCCATAACAATTGTATCGCTGGCGCTTATTTTGTTAAGCCCGTAATTTTTAACCGTAACGGTAACCTCGTCAGCAACTTCATTAAGACAGTCGTCAGATTGTGAATCAATCGAAAAGACGCCAACATCGGGTGGGGCAGGGTATATGCTGAAGTCGTCAAGGGCAATGCCGCGGCTGGTGCCAGAAGGGTCGTCGTCAGACATCCATAAAACCCTGAATTTAACCCTTGGCTGAGTTTGAAGGGCTATGGGCAGAAATGTTTTGGCTGTTTTCCAACCGTCAGAATTCCCTGTCCATCCATTCTGGCCAAGGGCAGACACTGGCGTGGTGTACCAGTTCCAGTCATATCCGAATGCATTGTTGTCCAATACACTCCAGGTAATGCCGTCATCGGTGGTATATTGCACATTTGCCCCGTCGTGGCCGCTCTGTGAAATGTTCGTGTATTTCATTTCAAGTACAAGCCGGTCAGCGCCTGTAAGGTTATAGCAGGAACTTTCGAGAAATGAGCTATCGCTATCGGCATAAAGCCCAAACGGAGAGAGAATCCAAGCATTGGGACTGCCCGGAATTTCGCCGATACTTTCATCGGGTATTTTGCAAATCCAGGTGTTGGCTATGCCATCGCTTATCCAGTAACCCTCTGCAGTCTCAAAATCAACAAGACTTGGTGATATTATGTTGTCCTGAATCTTAAGCTGAAGATATATAGAATCGTTTGTTCTGTCCTGATCGCCCGATTTATCGGTGGCACAAAGAAAATTATAACTGCCCGGCCCGGGAAAATTTGCCGGTGTTTTAAAGGTAAAAATAACCGAGTCGTCCACCGGAATGGATGTTTTTAAAGTATCATAAATTTTCGGGCCTGATCTCCCGTTGAGTGAAAAGAAGATGGGCAGATTAGGTGCGGAGGGGACTGCAGCGTAATTGCGCACTACAACCTTAACCGAATCAAAGCTTGTATTTAAACAATCATCGCAGGGAAGAATAACCTGCGTGATGCCAACCTCGTTGGTAAGGTATTCACCCGTAACTGCAAAGTTATCAATGTTCCAGCCGGCATAGGCATTGTTATCATCTGAAAAATTGATGGCAAAACGAAATTTTACATCTTCTTTTCTTTTAACAAGATTGTTGACCGCACTTGAAAACGAAAGGCTGTTCCATGCAGATTCAGTATTCTGGCCGCTTACCTGGCTGCTCCATAGTTTGGTCCAGAAACTACCACCGTCAACGCTTATGTCTATTGATGCTTCATCATTTGTCTCGAAGGCAATCCATTTCATCATAGATAGTTTAATCCGGTCAAAATACTTCAGGTTCATAGAAGGGGTGGTGGCAAAATATGCCGTGGCCGAGTCAATGTTTACTAAGTAGTCGCCTACTCCATTATGGTCGGTACCCAAGACTTTAGTGCCGGAATAGGCATAATCGGGGTCGCTGCTTTTGATTACAAATTTTCCCTTTGGTATATCTATTTCAAAATCCTCTTCAAGTATCCAGCCTTTATCTGTGTCAAAATTGTCATAAAATACTGCCTCTTCAATGGTATTAACACCAGAAGCCGACACATCCGATGCCGGATATTTTTTATTGCTTACGGTTACACTGTTTGCCTCAAGCATAAAATCAACCTGCTGGTTATGGATATCCCCGGGCTTGACATCTGCGGCAAGCCACAGGTAATGGACCCCTGTTTTAAGGGTGGTATTCAGGTTTCCAAACCTGATATACCCGTTATTTGCCGATACAGAAGAACCAATTTTGGTTGAAACGTCTTTAATTTCATTTTTGAAAATTTCATCTTTGGTATAAAATAACTGGAAACCGTTTGTTTCAAAAACACTGTTATCGGAGCTTAACGATTTAATCTTAATCGAATCGAGTGTAAGATTTCCGGTGTTGCCAAGCACTTCGATATTGATCCTGAATACTGGTATGGCCCTTGCCCCCGAAGGAATGACCGGGTGGGTGACATCATTAACCGTAACACCATTTACATAACGGGTAATTACTGCTGTTTCAACTATTTTGACACTGTCTATACATATACCATGTCCCCCGTTGGCCGTACCGTTGAAAGCAATATAAAACTGGCCGGTTAAATATTTTTCTCCTTCCTGGTCAATGTTAAAACTTCGCTTGGTCCATGATGAAATGGCTGTTACATAGGTAACAATGGTGTCCCATGGCGCTGTGGGTGAAGTTCTGAATAACAATCTTAAATGGTCGGTTCCTTCGATAGACTGCGCCTGTGTATGATAAAAAGTCAGACGTGGTTTTACGGCTGAACTTAAATCTATTGGAGCAGACACTAGGTTCCTGATTTGGGATCCAAATGCAGGTCTATAAAAGTATGCATTGAAATTTCCGTGAAACGCAGAAACCGGATTCAGATCATTACCGCCGCTTCGATAGGTCCATTTAATGAAATCATCAGGTGGTAAACTCTGCCAGTTACGAGGTGTATTCTCAAAACTTTCGTTCAGGTAGTAAATAGTAGTGTCTGTTTGTGCATGCACATACATGTAAATCAATAAGACCGCAAAGCTGAATATAACTTTCTTCATTTCTCAAGTATAAAAAATAACGCCCGACAATGTTTATCTCCTTAATAAATAACAATTATACTGAATTTACGTATAAATTGTTAAAAAGTTTTAAACACAGATTAATAACTATTAACTATTATTGAATAACATTACTTTTTGGTTCAACTTTCTGATTAAACCGACTGTTATGAGTAAAAAAATACACATATTATTTATTTCATTGTCACTGAT
>JAWOHT010000112.1:0-2731 GCA_046485045.1 Bacteroidales bacterium | reverse complement strand
GGGTTTGCCCATGATATCAATATAAGTCATAACGAGTTGAGCCATCTGAACTATTCCGGTATCTGCATCGGCTGGGGGTGGACAAAGACAATTACTTGTATGAAAAATAACATGATACATGCCAATTACATTCATCATTTTGCAAAAAATATGTACGATGTGGGGGGAATATATACACTGTCAGCGCAGCCGAATACCGAAATAAGCGGAAACCGGATTGAGCATCTTGAAAAAGCGCCATACGCTCATATCCCCGACCATTATCAGTACATTTACCTCGATGAGGGTTCTTCTTACATCAGGGTGAAAGATAACTGGACTGAAAAAGACAAATTCTTTTCTAATTCCCCCGGCCCCGGAAACGAATGGCTAAACAATGGCCCGCAGGTAGATTCGGTTATTAAAGAAAACGCAGGTTTGAGGGAGAGATACAAAGACTTGTTACAATAATCAACTATAACGCAAAGTTGCACAAAGGTTTCGCTGAGGTTCGCAAAGAATTTATATAATTGAATGATTTTATTATAAATTGAAATTCAAAATGACGGAAAATGATATTTCTAAAATTATTATTGGTAAAGCAATCGAAATTCACAGGACATTAGGACCTGGATTACTTGAGTCAGCATATCGGGAATGTCTCTGCTATGAATTAATGAAGGAAGGATATAAAGTTGAAAAAGAAAAGCCAATGCCGATAATCTATAAAGATATCAAACTTGACCATGGATACAGGATAGATTTGCTCGTTGAAAATAAAGTCGTAATAGAGTTAAAGACAGTCGATGCATTAATTGATGTTCATGAAGCTCAGATATTGACTTATTTAAAACTTGGAGGTTATAAACTCGGTCTTCTGATTAATTTCAATGTTTCACTTTTAAAGAATGGAATAAAAAGATTTGTTAATAATCTGTAAAACCATAGCGCAACTTTGGTTTTGCTTTGCGGAACTTTGCGTAATAACTATTATTAAAAGACATGAAACGAATACAAATATATTTTTTAATCTCATTTTTAGTGATTTGCATAAACACTTTTTCACAATCACAAAACCCCTATTTGAATTTCAGTGAGGATTATACAAATGTGATTACAGACAGGTCTGCAAAAATTGTGAATACGCTTGATATTTCAGATTCTTTGAAATATAGCCGGGTTCTTTCAGTTATTGTGGAACAATACCGTAACCTCAGCGCCACCCACGATTTTAAAGATGCCCTGATTAAAGAACAAAAAGAACATGATAGTCCGGATAAAGATTTAAAAATCAATATGGTAAAAGATTCGGCCTATGCCGCGCTCTATTTTTTGCATGCCCGCTTTCTTGCAGCCCTTGCCTCAGAATTAGATGCCGGACAAATTGAAAAGATAAAAGACGGAATGACCTACAACGTATTGCATAACACTTACACCAGCTATCTGGCTATGCTGCCCGAACTAACCGAAGATCAGAAAAGGTATATTCATGCCGCCCTTTATGAAGCCCGTGAACTGGCCATGGACGAAAGTTCTTCAAAAGCAAAGCATGCCATGTTTGGAAAATACAAAGGCAGGATCAACAACTACCTGAGTGCCCAGGGATACGACCTTGCCAAAAGAAGCAAAGAATGGGAAGAAAGATTAAGAAAAGAAAAACAATCACACCTTAAAAATTGAATTACAAATTGATGAAAAAAGTATTTGCAGTACATACAGCACTGGCGATGATCGAGCCAATCTCCCAACTGTTTAAAGAACATCTTCCGAATGTAAAGTTGCACCATATAGTTGATGACAGCCTTATACAGGAAGTCATTGCAAATAACAGCGTGACTCCGGCAGTTGCAAGGCGACTTGTCAATTGTTTTTTTATGGCAGTTGATGGCGGTGCCGATGCCATCTTTAATACCTGTTCCTCCGTTGGAGAAATAGCTCAGATTGCCCGTAAACTGCTACCAATCCCGCTTTTAAAAATAGATGACCCGATGGCTGTTGAAGCCGTGGAAGCTGCTTCGAGAATTGGTGTTTTGGCGACATTACCAACCACCCTGGCCCCAACGGTTCAATTATTAAAGAATATCGCAGGTGAACGGAATAAAGCCATTGAAGTAGTCGAAGGCCTGGCTGAAGGTGCTTTTCATGCAATGATGTCAGGTGACAGGGATACTCATGACAACCTGATCATAACAGCTTCTGAAAGAGTTGCTGATAAGGTTGACTTAATCGTACTGGCACAGGGCTCCATGGGAAGAATGGCCGGCGAGCTGGAAAAAGTTACAGGTAAAAAGGTGTTATCCAGTCCGTTATCAGGTGTTTTAGGCGTCAGGAAATTTTTAAACTTGTAAAATATCACATTGTTCATACCCTGGATAAAAATGCAGGTTATTTCAACTTCTGAGTAAGCAATAATAAGCAATGGAGAGAGTACAAAGATATTCCTTAGGATTGGGACTGCTTTCATTAATAATAGTTATATTATCCCTTATTTTTAGCTGGCATACGCTGATTTCCCCATTTGCAGTAGCTGCTTCACTGTTTACGGCATTTGGAATAGGAGTTGTTCGTGTCCTGAAATCTTATCAATATACCGGCTGGATTGTTGCTGCCATTGTTTGCGGACTTATCTATCCATCGGCATTTTTGAAATGGGGTGATTTCGATCTCCGAAATAAATGGCTTATTCTCATCGTGGTGCAGATAGTAATGTTTGGCATGGGTACACAAATGAGTATGAGAGATTTTGCCGGAA
>JAWOHT010000105.1:0-33670 GCA_046485045.1 Bacteroidales bacterium | reverse complement strand
TAAGAGAACTCCCTGTCTTTTCCGATTGTAAGAATCCTGTAATAAGATTTTATCTGTTCAAGAATTTCCGGCAGCAGCAGATTTGAAAGAACATATTTGAAATCCATCCTGTTCAAAAGGCTGACAGAATCCATCTCCTGAAGGGTTATTCCTTCATATACGCCTATTATTTTATAAATTTCTTTCAAGATCAGACCAGGTTAATTC
Source organism: Bacteroidales bacterium (assembly GCA_046485045.1). GTDB lineage: Bacteria > Bacteroidota > Bacteroidia > Bacteroidales > UBA10428 > JAFGPL01. The sequence goes on along the minus strand of JAWOHT010000105.1, from coordinate 33,463 downwards.
TTGTATTTATATTCATAAGTTTTCCAGGCAACCAGTTTGTTTTTTTCATCATACTCCTTTTTGGTAACCCTAAGGTTGCCATTATATTCGTAAATGATTCTCTGCACCTGTTTTCCAGACTCGTCATATTCTGTTTCCGAAATCTTATCGTTATTCGAATTGTATGTACAGACTATCCTCTTTTTTATGCTCTTTTCTTTTGAATATTTAATCTCCTCAATCTTATTTCCGTTTTGGTCGTATTTCTCAACAGAGGTAAGATGCCTGGTTTTTCCATCTGCATTTTCCCACGACTCGCGGCTTACAATACCAATTATCCTTCTTTCGTCATCAGATTGTGCATTAGCCATAAAAAAGAATAGCAATAATGCAAAAGATAGAACTATATATTTCATTATTTTATAATTACAAGGTCATCTAAAACAACATGCTGGAAATCATCACTAATTTCAACGGTATCGGTAACAGGAAACATCTGCCTGCCGGTAGGATCGGTAAGGGAGTAAACAATGTATGTTCCTTTTACAAGGTTTGAGAACTGGTAAGTTCCATCGTGGTGTGTCCTTACATCATTAAAATGGAACTTATCGTTGCCATAAACGATAAATACACGTTCATCGGCCCCGTAATACTCGGCAAGCAGGGTAGTACGCTCGTTGTTGAAATCACGTACAAATACTTTGCCTGTGATAGACGATGTTCCGTCGTCATAATCCATAGTTTCAAGCACTACAATATCAGCTGCAGTTACAATTTCGTTGTTGCTTTTAATCTTAACATCTACCATTACAGGCTTTATTCCCGAACCATATTGTCCGGTGGTATCATCAGAATAGGCAAAAATCTTATAGTTTCCTTTCCGGAGATATTCAAAACGGTAGCGCCCATCCCAGTTAGTTGCTATATCATCATTATATATTTCATTGTCTCCATACAATATAAAAACGTCCACATCGGGGGTATAAAAGCTGTCGATCAAAGTAGTATAGGTATTGTTGTATACTTTGGTAAATACCTTACCTGTGATTACAGAGTTTCCCCCTTCACCTTCCTCATTGCTACACGAAATAAATAGCGCTATCAAAACTCCAATACAATAAAGATTTTTCATGTTATAATTTACTTGTTAATATCAAAAGCATGCAAATATAGGAGCATTATCGGTTTTTTTTATTAAAAACTCAAACTTTTCAGCAGTTTCACAATTTTTGTGAATAATTCCTTTAGCACAGCAGGATTTGCCGAAGTAGATTTTTTAAAGTATACTTACAATCTCAAAATTAGTTTCAATTAAACATATAATAAAAATGAAAAAATTTAAGTGCATGGTATGCGGTTATATATACGATCCTGAAGAGGGGGACCCAGACGGGGGCATAATGCCCGGAACGGCTTTTGAAGATATACCCGATGATTGGGTATGCCCGGTTTGCGGTGTTTCAAAATCAGATTTTGAAGAAACCGAATAATCTTAAGGCAAAATGAATAAGGCTTTTTATCTTCCGGTCTTTTTTTTTGCGCTTGGCCTATACGGTCAACATTATGGGCCAGAGGACAGTATAAGGTTACTCTACTATGCGGGAGATTATCACGAGACAATTAACAAATCAACCGGTTTGATAAAACATCGTCAGGTCGGCAGAGATACCTGGTACTATCTTGGGAAAGCCCATGCTGAACTTTACAATTATGACAGTGCTGCCATTTGTTTTGATAATATCCTGAAACTTGACTCAACAGACCTGTATGCGCTTAATGCCCTTGCATCGAACCTGATTGCAAGCCGAAAACCGAAAAAAGCCGAAGCCATATACAGAACTATCTTACGAATAGACCCTGTTAACCGGGAGGCCAGAATTAACCTTGCCGGCATATGTTCCAGATTAGGAAACGACAAGGAGGCGAAAAGTATCTTCGTGAATTTGCATTATGAAAACCCTGACAATCTTTATTTTATTTACCTTTTGGCCACATCTTACAGTACGTTGAATTTAAACGACAGCGCAATCTTTTACTATGAGAAATATCTGCAAGGCAATTGTGAGGACTTTGCATCGGTAATTAAATTATCCGGATTGTATATTAAAGAAGGCTTATACAAGAAGGGATTTGAAATTACCGCGAAGTATCTCGATTATGATTCATTGAACATTCCTGTGCTAAAACTTAATGCCTATTTTTGCTTTTTGCTCAATAATTATGACGATGCCATAAAACGCTTTTCATTTGTTGCCAGTTTAGGTGACTCTACATTTATGACCATGAAATATCTCGGCCTGTCGTTTATAAGGAAAGAAGATATGTACCTTGCAACAGGCTATCTTCAGAAAGCACATGACCTTGATACCTCCGATTTTGAAACCTGTATGTACCTGGGTATTTCAAGGGGTTGGACCATCAATAAAGAAATGGGTATTGAATATATTATAAAAGCGCACAGACTTATTAACCCTCCGAACGAAACAGTGGTGAGGATATACAGAGAATTAGCAGATTTGTATGCTGCATGGGGCAAACCTTCCGAAGCAATTAAATACTATATGAAAATTCTCGATTTTAATACCGATAACAGATTGATATTATTCAAACTTGCGAATGTTTATGAAAATATTGACAAGCAAATGGCTTTGAACTGGTATCATAGATTTATGACTACCCGCGACCCTGAACATGCTGCAGTTAAGACCAATTCAGAAGGACTCCTGGTTGTGTCATACTACGATATAGCAGAAAAACGGATTAAGAAATTAAAGGAAGACCAATTTTTCGAAGGCAAAATGAATACAGAATAGGTTGACTAACAGTTTTTAAATTATTACGAACCTATCCCGCATTCATTTAATTTAGAGATGCCCTTTAATAAACCCGGTACTGCTTATAAACAAGTGCATCCGGGTTAGATTTCTACTTTACCAGTACCATTTTCTTTGTTATAACATGTTGTTGTTGTCCGCTGGCTGAAATTTCAAGCCTGTAGTAATAAATACCCTGGGCAAACCGACCATCGGTTTGCCATTCTGTCTGGTAAAGTCCTGTTGCCTTAAAACCATTATCAAGCACTGCGACCTGTTGTCCCATAATATTGAATACTGCCAGCCTGATGTTTGCATCAAATGGTATCTGGTAATCAATATATGTTATTTCTGTAAATGGGTTCGGATAATTTTGACTAAGTATTTTATCTTTATCAACAACTATTGCTTTAGCTGATATTGATTCGGTTATGAGATCGTCGCTGCCCGGAGAACCATGAATTCTGTATGAAGCACGCCAGAAATAGGCATCATCCTGATGGGTTGGGTTTAACTCTTTAGGAACGAGTGAATTGCCTAATCCGTTGGGGGAATCAGGCCATGATGTTCCGTTGTTATACCGTATATTACTCAACGTATCGTTCGCAGAAGTAGCTAAAACAATCCTTTCACCACTGTTATCCAACTGTCCTGCATATTCATCAAAAGGAAAGAAACCATAACGTGAATAAAAATAATTATTGTCTGATGCAAGAACGATAAATTCTCCGGGACCTAATCTTGTTTCTGTTGGAAACTCATAAGCTATGCCATTTATAAATTTGACACCTCCCATGTCTAAGGTGGAAGCGCCTGTATTTTTAATCTCGATAAATTCGAATCTGTTACCGTTTATAGTATCCTGTGGCAATGGATTATAATGAATTTCTGTAATTTTCAAATCATAAAAATCGTCCGGAATAATAAAGAAACGGTCATTTAATGCGCTCCATTCCCCATTGTAGAATGTACGTGCTTTTACATTACTGGATTTATCTAAAGTGAACTGGCCGGCATAAGCAATGGCATTTGCAGATGTATTTCCTGCAGGAACCTGATCACTTGCGGTAAGTGTTACAGAAATAATAAAATCTGAACTTGTGATATTTTGGTTCAGTGCATGAATAGCAAACAGGTTCGCTCCGGATTTCAGGTCGTTGATGTAACCGGAAAGATTAATTGATTCAAGGGAGACAGCTTCATGACCTCCCGTGGAAGCCGAGTTCCATGCTAAAGTAGCCGGGGCCAGAGCTTCAGCAACTTTTTTACCGTTCAGGTATGCAACAAAGCCATCATCATATCTGACTCCCAGTATCAGCGACGTAAATGCTGATAAATCGCTTGCATCAACATTAAAAGGAATACGTACGTAACAGCTGTTATTCGGGCTGGTACCACCAGTATACATGTCATTGCTTACATCAAGGGTAATCAGACTTGCGTAACCGGTTGACTTTTCATAACCAATGCCACCAGGAGCGCCGGTACATAACTGCCATGTTGCATCGGAATAATTGATATCTGAAAACCAGGTGGTTCCGATATCAGATTTTGGTACCAATACTCTCTTGTCTGCACTTTCAGGTATCAGCAGAGTTTCCTTGCTACCCTGAGTTGATTGCCAGACAACAGGATCATTGCCATCGGTTGTATAATAAATTGTGCCTTGTGTTGCAGTCATCGAAAGCACATCTCCCGATGAAATGATCTTGCCTTGGGGCGTGCTCCCGTTTATCATGAACATTGGGGGATTTACCTGCGGAAATAGTCCTGCAGTTTTTAACTGGTTAATAAAAGCATCTGTTCGTTGCGGAAAATAGGTATTGGTCATAAAATTCTGTTCGGTAACCCAGTAGGTATCTTTTGTATATAAATCAAATGGGCCTGCCTCCCCCCATCGATGGACATCGCGCCGGTAATCTCCCCATCGGGCTGCTTCGGCATCCATTGATTGTTCAACTTCAGCCCCTCTGGCAGCCCAAAGTTGAGCTGTTCGTTCCGGTGTAAGAACTCCATCGCCAAAACAATGCTTAACAACGCGTGAAGCAAATAATCGCATATAATCTTCGTTTTCCTTTAACTTCTGAAAGATACGGCTCGGACAATAATCATTATTCTTGCCAAGAGTGTTACCATTCACTGTTTTAATCATGTGTTCAGCATCCCAACAGAAGAATTTAAAGCCCTTGCCCGGCTTTACCCGGTTTCTCATAGCTGCCCAGTTATGATGATCCCAGTCTGTATTGCTTCCGTAATGATTTAATATCATATAGTCGGTGAAGTTTACAATATCTATCAAGGCTTGTTTCCCCAGGGCAGGTTTGCCGTCAGCATTATTACCCTGTATCGCCTGGTAAGCTTCATTACCTGCCAGACCTGCATTTGCCATACCAATCATGGCATCCCAAACTTCGGTAGTGCCATCAACAGCAGGATTATAATCCCATTCCCTATAATCTTTAATTACGTCATAGTCTGACTTCTTTCCGCCAAAATAAGATACGGCATAATCGGCATCCATTCTTTCGGAAGGAGCGTATACACCCCAGTAAATGCCATTGATATAAAGATGCACATAGATTGAATTGCTTGAATTATGTCCCATAGCCCGCTGTGCATCTTTTGTCCAAATATCCCTCTGTAACTGTCCCTTTACCCTTTCTACATTACTATGGTGTACCCATGAGAGGCCGAATCCAGCTCTAAGTGCCAGATTATTAAAACTTTGAGCAAATCCGTCACCGAAAAGGGGATAATTCAATCGGGATGGTCCGTACTCAGCTCTGAAAACAAGCTGAAAGGAGTGTTTCGGATTTTTTTCAGGTCTCCGGCCATGCCCACCCTGCAGTCGCATTCCGCAATCCACCTGGAAACCGTTTGAATCGTTAACACTAAAATATTCGGCTGATACCTTTCGTTCCCATCCACGCCCGATATCATTACCCGGGGCTCCTGTATAAATATATATCCCTCCTGTTAAAGAATCAATAACATGGGAAAAGAAATTGCCTTTGTCCGATACCAACGATAATGTCGGGATGTCCTTTAATGCCAGTTTTACTTTTTCTGCAAATTCAGAACTTACCATCATTTCAGGATCCATTTCGTAATCTGCAATAGCGGTATCAGGGATAGCTGTATAAGGCCCCCACTTTTCAGGATAGCCTTCAGGATTGTTCGGTTGATGAATTACATCATCTAAAAAAAGATATGTCTGGGTTGTAATCTTACCAGCCAATGAACTGTCAATGGCAGAAACAGCCCTGATTATTGAAGTAGTAGAAATATTAACAGGATTCGTATAAAGTAGTCCGTTGTTTTTGGAAGGTTCACTTCCGTCTGTTGTATAGTAAATATCAGCATTTGTAACATCACAAGTCATAACCAGGTTAAATGGCGTATCAAAGAAGCCGTGTTTATGACTGAAAACAGGCTGTGGTAAAATTACTAATTCAGATTGCTGATTGTCAGCGCCAGGAGTCGGATCAGCAAAAGAGATATATGTGCCTTCAAAATAGCCATACGATATATCCACTTGTTGAGGCGGAAATGAAGGGTTGAATTCTGTGACAACTTCACCCGATGGGTTTAATAATGCAAGGTATTCACCATCTCCACTGAGTTTGAAATTGGTATGCAGTGCGCTGCCTGCAATGATTCTGTTTTTACCCGATGCAAATACAACAAGGTATGATTCCGGGTTTAAAGTAATGCCTGGAAATATCCATTTCTTTGGTAGCAGTATGTCGTCTGTCAGCGACCATCCTAATAAGCTGACGGTTTCAGTTGTAGGGTTGTAAATCTCAATCCAGTCAGAGTATACAGTATCTTCATCTGCAAGTACTGTCTGGTTTAAAGCTAAAAATTCGTTTATACGTAAGGTCTGGGAAAAAATGACGGTTGGAGTTGTAAATAAAAAAACCAACAACGAAAAAACTGTTGTAATTTTACGTGTTTTGAAAATTTTAATCATCCTTTTCTGTTTGTTAAAGTCATATAAAAGTTCAATAAAGAAGCGCCAAATGTAACTTTTTCTCATGAATATTATTGGCGCCGGTAACTGATAATAATTGTTATCTAAATGCAGCAGTCTGTAAATCAATGCACCTGATGGCAAAATTAGACTTTGTTAAGTCAACATTTTGCCGACATTAACAGCAATTATTGAATACATATACGAGAAAAATGGCTTTCGGATACGAAATAGATAAGAATTATTATCAGAAATTTACTTTGTCTGCCTTTATTTCAGACAGCAAAGACGAGATATTTCCATTTAACAATTTAGCTTTGCTGTAAACTTCGAGTTTTTCGAAATCGAACATAAAAAAAGTTTGAGTTGGAGTTTGAGTAGTGAGGGACAAAATCAATTTGGAGTTTTTAAATCGTTGCTCTTGCACTCTTTAACTTTACCCGCCTCTTCTGTTGCTCAATACTCAAACTCCAAACTGATTTTGTGGAGCTGCCGGGAGTCGAACCCGGGTCCAAACAGGAAACCCATAAGGTTTCTACATGCTTATTTTGTTATTGGTTTTCGTGCACAGACCGGGAACAAACACCCTGAATGAACCTTATCCCCTGTTGTTTTGCCAGGCTTTCGGGGAGCCTGCCTGACTATCCCTGTTTTCGTGTGCCTCTTAATCCTGTCCCTCAGGGAGTAGGTACAGGAGAAGCAGCCTGTTCCGGTTACCTTGAACCGAAATTACGCCTTAATCTACTGTTATTCGATTAGGCAGCAAGCGCGTAGTTATTTTCGCCACTTAATTGTTTGCACTGCAGTTTAACGGGTTACTGTGCGTTGCCCGGCATGCTTACTTACCAGTTTATCCTGCTGTCAAATCCATTTCAACCCCGTAAGTAGAACTGCAAAGTTATAAAATCTATATCAATTTTTATTAAGAATTATTTGTTTTGGCATCCTCCTTTTCGATTCTTTTCCTTATTTTGGAATTTCTTTTCTGATGCCTCAGAATCTGGGCCTCGAGGTAAAAAACAATCTCTTCGCCAATATTCTTAAGCACATCCCCGCATCTTTCAAGTTTTCCGATTACGCTAAACAGGTGCAATGAGTTTTCAATGCTGTCTATGTTTTCTTTCAGATGTTTTTTTATTATAGCAGGAGCGTCCTTCTTGGTTTTATTGATAGTTTTATCGAGTTTAAATACTTTCTTGGCGATTGAAGTGTCTTGTTTTTCAATAGCTTCAACCACATCATCTATCATTGAGACGATGGTATTGAACAACTCTTCAATCTGCAACTCTTTGAAAAGCCGGGTGTCTTTTTTAAGGTCTCCAGCCTGCAGGTATTTGGCAATTCTGTATGCATGGTCGCTTATTCTTTCGAGGCTTTCGCTTATTTTTAAAGTTGAAATAACAAACCTCAGGTCTGAAGCAACAGGGTTATAACAAGCCAAAAGATTTTCACATTCCCTGTCTATGGTTATTTCGAGGGCATTTACACGCATTTCGCGCCTAATCACAGATTCGGCAAGGTCGTAATCTACCTCAATAAGAGAGGATTTGGATTCTTCGATTTGTGATTTAACGAGGTCGAACATCTCAAGGATGATCTCTTTCAGCCGGTTAATTTCGTATTCAATTGGTATCATAGTATCGCGAATATTATTTATCAAATTTCAGTAAAATTCTTAACCAAAACGACCTGTTATGTAATTTTCTGTCCGTTTGTTTTTTGGATTTGTAAAAATGTCGTGCGTTCTTCCCATTTCGATTAGTTCGCCAAGATAGAAAAACCCGGTGAAATCGCTTATCCTTCCTGCCTGTTGCAGGTTATGTGTTACAATTATAATTGTGTAGTCTTCACGTAGTTCAAAAATCAGGTTTTCTATCCTTGATGTAGAAATAGGGTCGAGTGCAGATGTTGGTTCATCCATAAGTATGACCTTAGGTTCTACTGCCAGGGCACGTGCTATGCAAACCCGCTGTTGCTGACCACCGCTAAGCGAGAGGGCATTTTTTTTCAGATCATCTTTTACTTCTTCCCATAGTACTACACGTTTAAGGGCGCTTTCTACCTTGTCCTGCAGAAAACTTTTGTTGTTTTCTCCCTGGATGCGTAATCCGTAGGCAACATTTTCAAAAATTGATTTCGGAAACGGGTTTGGCTTCTGGAAAACCATGCCCACATCTTTTCTTAACTGTTCGATAACTATCTTTTCATTATAGATATCAACATTATCGAGTATTATTTCACCCTCAAGCCTGAAACCATCAATATAATCGTTCATACGGTTGAAAAGGCGCAGAAAGGTTGATTTACCACAACCCGAAGGACCAATGAATGCCGTTACCGAATTACCTGGAAAATCCATGCTTACATCTTTAAGTGCATGAAGTTCACCATAATACGCATTAACATTCTTTGCAATCAGTTTAAATCCACTATTTTCCTTTTCTTTGATACCTGCCGGTACCATTACATTTTCATCAGGTAAGGTTTGGTTGTATATATCCATCGTTTCAGCAATAATGTTCATTTTTGTTCAATTTTTGCTATATTACCATTTCAATTTCTTTTGCCAGCGGTTTCGCAGATAAATGGCTATTCCGTTCATAATAAAAGTAATAACCAATAAAACGATAATAGCTGCTGCAGCATTGATTATAAAACCATGCTGAGGTCGTGATATCCAGTTAAATATCTGAATAGGCAATACCGAGAAATCATCCATTGGTGTTTTCGGCGCGAAGGGAACGTAGGCCAATGCACCGACAACTATAAGTGGCGCTGCCTCACCAACGGCTCTTGATAGTGCAAGAATAACCCCTGTTAAAATTCCTCCCATCGATGCGGGTAGTACCTGGTACCAGACTGTCTGCCATTTTGAAGCCCCCAGGGCAAAAGATGCATCTTTTATAGACGAAGGTACAGCTTTGATACTTTCTCTTGTGGCAACAATAATAATTGGCAGAATAAGCAAAGCGAGGGTCATACTTCCGGCAAGTATGCTGGGACCGAGATTGAATGCCCTGGCAAATATCTCAAGTCCTAATAATCCGTATATAATAGAAGGTACGCCGGCAAGATTCGAAATATTTATTTCAAGGATTTTGGAAAACCTCCCTTTTTTTCCGTATTCTTCAAGATATATACCTGCCGCAACACCAATAGGAAAGGCAATGAGGGTGGTTAAAATCAGAATCCATACCGAACCGGCCATGGCTGTCAAAATACCTGCTTTTTCGGGATTTCTTGAAGGAAGTCCTGTAAGAAAGCTCCAGTTGATGCGCCCTAATCCATCAATAAGTATATCACCAATGAATATTACAAGCATTATAAGACCCACGAAAGTTGCAAAAATACCAACAGCCGCGAAAATCAAATCTTTTCTCCTGTTTATTATAACTCTATTCATACTTTTCGCGGTATTTGGTCCTTATGTAATAGCTGATATTATTGAGTATAAACGTAAAGACAAAAAGCGTGATACCAGCTGCAAAAATAGTTCTGTACTCAAGCGAATTGTGGGGAACATCTCCGAGGCTTACCTGAACAATGTATGCCGTAAGTGTTTCGACCGGGACCAGCGGGTTGAAAGTAAGTCTGGGTTGCTGACCGGCTGCTATAGCCACAATCATGGTTTCACCAACGGCACGCGATATACCCAAAATAACCGATACCACAATCCCGGATGATGCTGCAGGCACGGTAACCCTGAATGCGGTCTGCAACCTTGTCGACCCCAATCCGTATGATGCTTCGCGCAATGAATATGGAACGGCACGCAACGCATCTTCACTCAGTGAAGAGATAATTGGTATAATCATAATACCCATGACAATTCCGGCCGACAGCGAATTAAAACCTGACATTCCGGGTATCAGTTTCTGAAGGAACGGCGTTACCACAGTAAGTGCAAAAAAGCCGTAAACTACCGTGGGGACTGCTGCCAAAACCTCGAGCGTGGGCTTAAGATAGTCTCTTAGTTTCTTTGAAGTATACTCGCTGAGGTAAATTGCTATGATTAATCCTAACGGAAGTGCCACGATTATGGCAATAAATGAGGTAAGCACCGTACCCGAAAGCAGAGGAAGAATTCCGAAATTCTTTTTTGTGAACAACGGTGTCCACTCTGTTGAAGTTAAAAATTCAATAATTGAAACCTCTTTGAAAAACTTGAATGCTTCTACAGATAAAACCAGAATAATACCTATTGTAGTAAGAACAGTAATAAATGCGCTTATAAAAAGTACAAACTCAATTATATATTCTTTTTTTTTTGTGTGCATTGTAAGGCTTTAAACAATCATACTTCTCTTTAGTATTTAAACATGTTGGTGTATGTTAAGTATCTTACTCACAACACAATACCTACTCTAAGCCAATAATGAATTTTTCAAACTTCTCTTTTTCTGCATTATATGTATTACTCTCCATAGGTATGTATCCAACTTCTTTAGATAGTTCAGGTACGTTCTCAAGGTAGAACCTGATAAATTCCTGAACCTCTGCGCGTTTACCTGCGATACTGTTAACATATATAAACAATGGCCTGGATAAGGGAAAATACGAACCATTGCTGACAGTTTCAAGGGTAGGGTATATAGGACCATTTCCACCATCAACCGGGATAACCTTAAGCTTGTCTTTATTTTCTTCATAATATGCAAGTCCGAAAAAACCCAGTCCGAGTTTGTCGCCGGCAATGCCCTGCACCAGTACATTATCGTCTTCGCTTGCAGTAAAATCGCCACGGCTCGAACCGGCTGTGCCTACAATAGCTTCAGTAAAATAGTCGTATGTGCCTGAAGCTACTCCCGGTCCATACAAACGAATTTCTTCATCGGGCCACTCAGCCCTGATCTGGTTCCACCTGGTGATTTTTCCCTGGGCATCTGGTTCCCAAAGCTTCTTCAACTCGGCAACAGTAAAATGGTCAACCCAGTTGTTTGAGGGATTTACCAATACTGTAAGTCCGTCATAGGCTACACTTATTTCGGTATAATGAATATTATTCTCGTTGCAAAGGTCAATTTCGCTCTGTTTTATAGGTCTTGAAGCATCGGAAATATCGGTTTCACCGCGTCCGAATTTTTTAAATCCTCCACCTGTACCTGAAATACCAATTGTTATATTTACTCTTGGATGAACTGCCCTGAACTCTTCTGCTACTGCCTCGGTAACCGGATACACAGTGCTCGAACCATCAATTTTAATATCTCCGGATAGTCCCTCTTTTTTCGATGATTTATTACCACCACAGGCAGATATTAGAATAATTGTTAACAACAAAGGAATAATGTTTCTCATTTTCATAATATTAAAATTTAAAAATCTGATTCAAAGGTAATGAGAAGAGATTTGATGAAGGTTACCTTAAAATTAATCTTATGTTAAGTTGATATTAACAAAATTTCAGACTTGTTTTGGTAAACATCGGGTATACCTAAAATGGTGCGGCTGATTTAAATAGTTGTAATATAGTTATATATAGATTTTTTGGTTTTATAAAACCTTTAATTAATGTTAACATAATGTTAAGTAAATATTAATAATTCATTATAATTTGAACCATGATGTTTTATGCAATCAACTTCTTTTTACATTAGCGTCTTATTCAGAAAAATTTCAACAACTATAATTTATTTCTAAAGATGAAAAAAGTACTGATTTTTATTATGGTTATTTTATGCAACAGTTTGCATTTATTGGCCCAGGAGGAAAAAAAGGAAGAACCCCGGGGCAAGGTGACAGGGGAGTTTTTTGGAGACTATTATTACAAGATTGCTGGCGATACCGGATCGTTGCTGAAAGGTTCCGGCCAGTACCAGCAAACAAAAAAAGCGATGCATGGGTTTGAAATCCGGAGATTCAATCTTGGCTATGATTATACTTTTAACGCAACTTTTTCTGCGCGTTTGATGCTTGAGGGCCACGACGGTTTTGTTGTGCCGTCTAAAGATACCAGGGGAGTTTATATAAAATATGCATCTATGCAGTGGAGCAATATCTTTGAAGGTTCTGATTTAATAATTGGCGCACAGGCTTCACCCACATTTGCAACATTTTCTGAAAAGTTATGGTCGTACCGAAGCGTGGAAAAAAATATAATGGATGTTCACAAACATGCAAGCTCAACCGATGTTGGTATTGCCCTTACCGGAAAAATAGTGCCGTCCGTTTCCTATTATTTTCTTGTTGGTAACGGAAAATCTTCGTCCATTGAAAACAATAAATATAAAAGGCTGTATGGTTCCGTATATGGTTCTTTGCTCGATAAAAAACTGCTTTTTCAGGTATATGGAGATTACGAAAGACAGAATGATGTAAAATACAATTACATTATAAAGGGATTTCTTGGATATCAACACAATATGTTTTTAATTGCAGCAGAACCATATAACTTAACGGTTGCAACAGATACATCTGCCACCAGGCAATCGGTCTTTGGGATTACCCTGTTTGCAAGAGGTACCCTGATTAAAGATAAACTAAATGGTTTTTACAGGATTGATTTTTATGATGATGACCTGAATACAAATGTTGGTTATAAAGAAACTTTTATGGTGATAGGTCTCGATTTTACACCTGCGAAAAACATCAATATTATTCCCAATATCTGGATTAATGGTTACAGCCCTGAGGGAGGAGCTATTGAGAGGAAAGGTGATGTAGTGGCGCGTTTAACATTCAGGTACAAGATTTAAAGTAAAAAGGCTGAAAGTTTTATATCCGCGGGGCGCAGTGCTTTGCGGATTTTTTTTTGAATTAACGCAACGTTAACCTCAGTTTAATCATCAATAGAAATATGCTGGTTAATTTTGTACCGGTTTAATACAATGCTTTTTTTTGGCATAACCTTTGATAAGCATGTAATATATCAAAATTTTTCAAGAGATGGAAATAATTAATATTGGAGCGAAAAGTGTTGAAATATACCCGAACCCATTTTCGAGTTATACTATCATCACCATACCAGACAACCTTTTAAAACCATGCTCGCTTGAATTATTCGACCTAAGCGGGGATAAGGTTTACAGTTATTCAAATATCATTTCGAATAAATTTATTCTGGGTAGGGGACAACTCAATAAGGGAAGTTATTTTTACAAGATTTACAACCCTGACTTCAGTTTTCTTTCAACAGGAAAAATTATTGTAAACTAATACAGGTTAATTTTTAACCTCCAGCATAAAACCTGTATTGTGAATATTAATGATTGAAACAGCTTCATCTTCTTTGAGCATTTTCCTGAGTTTTGTGATGTAGACATCCATGCTGCGTCCCATAAAATAGTCGTCTTCACCCCATACAGCTTTCAGGATTACATCTCGTCTTACCACATTGTTGGCATTGGAAGATAAAAGGTTAAGCACATCCGATTCGCGCTTGGTAAGCCTTTTTTCTCCCCATGGAGAAGTAAGGAGAAGATTTTTAGGTTCAAACACGAATTTTCCTATCTTGTATTTTACTTCTCCGGGGTTGTCGGATATTTGCACCCGGGTTCTGCGCAAAAGAGCATTTATACGCAGCAGCAGTTCTTCGGTGCTGAAGGGTTTTGTAATATAATCGTCGGCGCCTATTTTGAATCCTTTAATTTTGTCTTCGGTCATTGATCTGGCCGTGATAAAGATAACAGGGGTTATGGTGTCTTTTTTTCGAATTTCTTCAACCATTGTAAAACCGTCCATAAGCGGCATCATAACATCTACCATCAGCAAATCGTAACTGTTTTTGTTATATTCAGAAAGGCCGTCCCTGCCATTGTCGCGCAGTATTACATGATACTTCGAAATTTCAAGAAAATCTTTAATGACGAAACCAAGGTTTCTGTCATCTTCAATAAGCAATATTTTTCCATTCGACTTTGCCATATTTAATTCAATTATTTTCCTGAATACACCGGAATATAAACGTCAAAACGGCTCCCTTTGTTCAATACGCTATGTACTTTGACAAATCCGTTGTGGGCTTCGACCATTGTTTTAACATAATGCAGACCCAGTCCGAAACCCTTTACATTGTGCAGGTTTCCGGTAGGTATCCGGTAGAATTTTTCGAATATGTGTTTTTGTGCCTCCTTACCCATGCCAATGCCATTGTCTTCGAACGAAATCATTATGCCGTTATTATAATCTCTTGTACTTATGATCAGATGCGGGTTTTCTTTGCTGTATTTACAGGCATTTTCTACAATATTCTTTATTACGTTGGCAAGATGCAGCTCATCTGCCATTATCACATGGCCGGATGATTGAAGCTTATAGCTGATTTTCATTTTCTTATCGCCATTATCAAGGAACCTCAAATGTTGCGTGCTTAACAGTAATTCGTGCACATCCACTTCTGAGATGGTTAATTTCAGGTCTCCCTTTTCGTGCTGCGCCATATTGAGTACCCGGTCTACCTGGTGGCGCATGCGCTGGTTCTCGTCATAAATAATCTGTGCATACCTCCTGGTCTTTTCAGCCGGGGAGTATGCCCCTGCATCGAGCAAAACTTCTGATGCAAGCGATATGGTTGAAATTGGTGTTTTAAATTCGTGGGTCATATTGTTAATGAAATCATTTTTCAGCTCCGACAGTTTTTTCTGTCTGAATACCGTGTACATGGTGTAGGCAAAACTAAAGATGATGACCAGGATAAACAGCGAGGACCAGAAGAGCCATACCGACAACTCCACGAAAAGAGATTTTGTCAGCTTTTCGAAACACAGTGAGAGATGAAAATACTCTTCTTTCCAAAGGCAGGAAAGGCAGGCTTTATATGGTTCACATTTTCCCCTGGCATTTTCATATCCCTGAGAAGAATAAATAATGGTGCTGTCAGCAGTTTTTATAACAGCATATTGAAAATTATCGGTCAATTTATGGTAACTGATATACTTATGCATTAATTTATCAAGAATTAGAGTATCAAGGACATCAAAGATTGTCCCCGATACATCTAAATATTTAAGACAGGGAAGATTATGTGATGTGCGGAAAGTACTGTCGGTATAATCGCGCAGCTCATCAATCACATTATTCAACGCCTGGTCTGCCCGATGGTCAAACTGTTTCTGGGTTATTAAAAACGATTTCCTTATCCAGAAGCTCTGGGTGCCGATTATCCCTAACAAAGAGATAGCTGTTAATATGATGATAATCCTGAAAGTATGTTTTTTCATTTCTCTTTCCACATTGTAAAATTAGGTCAAAAATAGGGGTGAAAATAATAATTAACAATACTTTAACGTGAAGAATTAAAGTGCAAGTATTGAAATATCAATAAGACATGGAAATGTCATCAAGGTTTGTGTTTGTTTTGCCGGAGTTTAAGCAAATACTGCGATTAAAAACTGGCAAATAATAGTTGATGTGATTATTTATTGTTGTATAAATTCATGGTGCGCTCTCTTCCATTTGACACATAACTATGGATGATATCTATAGCTGTTTTGATGCGTTCGGGGATCATTTTTTCCTGTTCTGAAGTCCATTCGCCCAGCACATAGTCAATCTGGTTGCCGAATTCGAATTCGCTGCCAATACCAAACCTTAACCGGGCATAGTTCTGGTGCCCCAGCACCTGGTTGATGTTCAAAAGGCCGTTGTGGCCGCCATCGCTGCCCCTAAGCCTAAGCCTTAACTTGCCAAAAGGCATGGCTACATCATCAACAAGTACAAGCATGTTTTCAATATTGATCTTTTCTTTATTCAGCCAGTAGTTGACAGCCCGGCCACTAAGGTTCATATATGTGGAAGGCTTCAGGAGTATAAGCGTCTTTCCCCTGTACTTGTATTCCGCGAGCGCTCCGTAGCGCAAAACGCTAAAACTAATATTGGATGCCGCGGCAAGGGCATCCAATATTTTAAATCCTATATTATGTCTTGTATTATGGTATTCAATACCTATGTTGCCAAGACCTGCAATAAGATACTTCAAGTCCAGAGACAATTAATATTTCGGAATTATTCTTCTTTCTTGACTTCGGTTTCTTCAGTTTCGGCAGCAGCTTCAACAGGAGCAGCCATTCCTTTGGCGGCAAGTCGGGAGGAAATTACCCCTATGACCATTGCTTGTGGTGGATCCAGCAGCTCCAAGTCATCATATTTAAGGTCTTTTACTTTTAAAGAATGTCCTATGTCCAGATCGGAGATGTCTATTTCAAGCAAATCGGGTATTTTGGTAATCAGACCCTTAACTTTCAGTAACCTCCTTCGCTGGCGTAACTTGCCACCGTTTTTAATTCCAATGGAGTTTCCTTTGATCTCAATTGGAATATCAATAACTGCAGGTTCTTTTTCAGATACTTCAATAAAATCGATATGCTGCACCTTATCTGTTACAGGATGAAACTGTATCTCTTTAATAATTGCCTTATGCATATCTCCTTCAATATCGAAATTCACCATATAAACATGGTGTGTATAGATTAGGTTTCTGAAACTGTTTTCGTGTGCATAAAAATGCGAGGTATCACCACCGCCGTACATTACACATGGCACATTGCCTTCTGATCTTAATAATTTGGTACTTTTCTTACCAAGACTTGTTCTTTTTTTTACACTAATATCAAACGTTTTCATATATATTTATTTAAACAATTAATTTCCTGTGCTACTTGGAATGACCAATGCAGACGGATTTTATTCCCCATCACACTCATTGTTTAAAAAGCGTGCAAATATAGTAATTAAACAACAAAATTCGAACTTATTGACTTATATTTATATACTTTGTGAATCACATCGGCAAAAAGGTCGGCAATAGAGAGTACCTTGATCTTATCAATATGGTTTTTGAGTGGAATTGAATCGGTAACCATAACCTCTTCGATGGCAGATTTTTCAATACGATCATACGCAGGTCCCGACAACACCGGATGTGAAACCACCACCCGGATGCTTTTAGCCCCCTGGTCTTTCATCAGGTTGGCTGCAAGACATATGGTGCCGGCGGTGTCTATCATATCGTCTACAATTACAACGTTTTTATCTTTAACATCGCCAATAACCCTTATTTCTTCAACCACGTTGGCTTTTTTTCTTAATTTGTAGCAGATCACCATTTCGGTTTGAAGAAAGCGCGCGTAAGCATTGGCCCTTTTGGTTCCCCCCATATCGGGGGCAGCAATAACAAGGTCTTCGAGACCAAGGCTTTTTATGTAAGGGACAAACAGCGTTGATGCATACAGATGATCTACCGGAACATTAAAAAAGCCCTGAATCTGATCGGCATGCAGGTCCATGGTCATAACCCTGTCAACCCCGGCGGCGCTTAACAGGTCGGCGACAAGCTTGGCACCGATAGCACAACGGGGTTTGTCTTTTCTGTCCTGGCGCGCAAGTCCCATGTATGGCAATACAGCAACCACTTTATACGCAGAGGCCCTTTTGGCCGCATCAACCATTAGCAGCAGTTCCATAAGATTATCGGACGGGGGGAAAGTAGACTGCACAATAAAAACGATACATCCGCGCACCGATTCTTCGTAATAGGGTTGAAACTCACCATCGCTGAACTCAAGCACCGAAGTGCGCCCCAGTTCTGTCCCAAAACTCTTAACTATTTTTTCTGCCAGATAAGAACTTGCCCTTCCGGCAAAGAACTTTATTGGCGCTTTAATTTTCATCAGGTTAGGTTTATGTTAATTTTATGAAAATTTTGCGCTGCAAATGTAAAAAATATCCTATCAAAAAAGTGCCTGAAAAGAGCATTAATTTGAATAAATTCTTTTATCGTGTTTACAGCACTGTTTTTATTTATTCTACATGCGTTGCAGATTCTCTGTATAACGAATGATCGCGGTTATTTCTGAAGGCTCGAACCATTTTATATCTTTATACCGGCGTAACCATGTAAGCTGTCTGCGCGCGTATTTACGGGTGTTTCGTTTTATCAGGTCCAATGCTTCTTCAGGCGATATTTTACCATCAAGATACTCGAAAACCTCTTTATACCCAACGGTATTCAATGCATTCAGGTGCCTGTAATTGTATAGGTTACGTGCTTCTTCGAAAAGCCCCGAGTTTATCATTTCATCTACACGCCGGTTTATTCTTTCATACAGTGCTTCACGGTGGGTGTCAAGTCCAATCATAACTATTTTATAAGGTCTGTGCTTTTGAGGATTGGTAAGAAAGGTAGAATAAGGTTTTCCGGTCATTACCGATACTTCGAGCGCCTTGAGTATGCGTTTGGCATTTTTCAGGTCAACGGTTTTATAGTATTCAGGGTCAATGATTTTTAAATCTTTTCTAAGGCTTTCAATACCTTCAGATTCAAGGCGTTCAGCAAGCTGCTGTCTTACCGCGGGATCTATTTCGGGCAGGTCGTCAATACCTTTGCAAACGGCATCAATATACAAACCAGTGCCACCGGACATGATTACAACATCATGTATTTGAAACAGGTTATGCAACAGTTCGTTGACTTCTATCTCGAACATACTTGCGTTATAGTACTGGTGTATGCTTTTGTTGTGGATAAAATGATGGTTGACTTCTGCAAGCTGCTTAATAGAAGGAATTGCGGTGCCAATACTCATTTCTTTGTAAATTTGCCGCGAGTCGCATGAAATAATTTCGGTTCCGAGATACTTTGCCAGTTCTATGGCAATACCGGTTTTACCAATAGCTGTAGGGCCTGCAATAATTATAAGATAGTGGTTTTTCATTGGTTCCGAAAACTTTCTAAAAGTTTCAAAACTTTTAGAAAGTTATAAGATACAGCTATTTCTCCTGTTTACTAATCAGATTCAGCGCCGACCCGGCCATGAACCACTCTATCTGGTTCTGGTTATAAGTGTGATTGGCTAAAAATTCATCTTTACTACCATCGGCATGAAGAAGAATTATCTTTAACGGCATATTGGGTTTAAAATCTGTAAGCCCGAGTATATCAACGGTATCATCCTCTTTGATTTTCTCGTAATCTTGCTTATCGGCAAATGTGAGCGCGAGCATCCCCTGTTTTTTAAGATTGGTTTCGTGGATACGGGCAAAAGAACGTACCAAAACTGCTTTAACACCCATATGTCGTGGTTCCATGGCCGCATGTTCGCGTGATGAACCTTCTCCATAGTTTTCATCTCCGACAACAATTGTTCCTATGCCCATTTCTTTATACATACGCTGTATTTTTGGCACTTCGGCATATTCGCCGGTAAACTGGTTTTTTACTGAGTTTGTTTTTTCGTTGAAAAAATTCACGGCGCCAATAAGCATGTTGTCCGAAATATTATCCAGATGCCCTCTGAAGCGAAGCCATGGTCCTGCCATCGAAATATGGTCGGTAGTGCATTTGCCTTTGGCCTTGATAAGAATTTTAAGTCCGGTGTAATCTTTGCCGTTCCATGGCTTAAAAGGTTCTAAAAGTTGTAAACGCTTAGAATCAGGGTTTACAATTACTTCTAATTCATTACCGTCTTCTGCTGGCGACTGATAGCCACGATCTACCACATTAAAACCATTTATGGGCATTTCAAATCCTGCGGGTTCATCCAGTTTTACTTTTTCCCCGTCACTATTTACCAGGTAATCTGTTATCGGGTTGAAATTTAATGTGCCTGCGATGGCAAAAGCAGTGGTAATTTCAGGTGAAGCAACAAACCCGTGTGTGTTGGGGTTACCATCGTTTCTCTTGGCAAAATTCCTGTTAAAAGATGTCATTATGGAGTTCTTTTCCTGTTTTTCTGCTCCATGTCTGGCCCATTGACCAATACACGGCCCACAGGCATTGGCCAGTACCACTCCGCCCATTTTCTCAAATTTTTCGAGCAACCCGTCTCTTTCTGCCGTATATCTTACCAATTCCGATCCCGGTGTGACGGTAAATTCTGATTTTGCCTTCAGCTTTTTATCAACGGCTTGCAGTGCGACCGATGCTGCCCGTGTGAGGTCTTCGTAAGATGAATTGGTGCATGAGCCGATAAGTCCTACCTCAAGTTTTTCCGGCCATCCGTTTTCTTTTGCTGTTTTGGCAAACTGAGACAGGGGTGTAGCCAGGTCGGGTGTGAAGGGGCCGTTGATATGTGGTTCGAGTTCAGAAAGGTTGATCTCGATAACCTGGTCGAAATATTTTTCAGGATTGGAATACACTTCAGCATCTCCTGTGAGATATGGTGCAAGTTCATCGGCCATTGCTGCTATTTCATGCCGTTTGGTCCCTTTGAGATAATCAGCCATTTTTGTGTCGTAGCCAAATACCGATGTGGTGGCGCCGATTTCGGCTCCCATGTTGCAAATGGTGCCTTTGCCGGTACAAGAAATTGTTTTTGCTCCTTCGCCGAAATATTCGAGAATCGCACCTGTTCCCCCCTTAACCGTAAGTATTCCGGATACTTTTAATATTACATCTTTTGCAGATGTCCAACCGTTTAACCTGCCGGTAAGTTTCACGCCTATAAGTTTTGGGAATTTAAGTTCCCAGGGCATACCGGCCATCACATCCACAGCATCGGCACCGCCAACGCCTATGGCAATCATCCCTAGTCCTCCGGCATTTACGGTATGCGAATCGGTACCTATCATCATTCCACCCGGAAATGCATAATTTTCAAGCACAACCTGGTGAATGATCCCGGCACCCGGTTTCCAGAAACCTATACCATATTTATTCGATACCGATGAAAGAAAATCAAATACCTCTTTGTTAGTGTTTTTCGACGCTTCAAGATCTTTGGCAGCGCCCTCTTTGGCAATAATAAGATGATCGCAGTGCACTGTAGAGGGAACCGCTGCTTTTTTCTTCCCTGCCATCATAAACTGCAGCAAGG
The DNA here is from genome assembly GCA_046485045.1 of Bacteroidales bacterium. GTDB lineage: Bacteria > Bacteroidota > Bacteroidia > Bacteroidales > UBA10428 > JAFGPL01. The sequence goes on along the minus strand of JAWOHT010000105.1, from coordinate 11,948 downwards.
CCATCTGCGCCGTGGCATCCTGCATGGCTACCCTGTCGGGTCTGAAGTTAACATAGTCTTTTCCCCTTACATACTGTTGTGTGGCAACTCCATCATCCAAATGGGCATAAAGAATCTTTTCGGTAAGCGTAAGCGGCCTGCATGTAACTTTTGCTGCTGCTTCAACGCGCTGTTTGTATCCGGCATATACTGCCTTAATCATATCAAGGTCAAAAATCATTTTATTTAACTTTTAATGTGTACAAAAAAGATTACAAATATATTTTTCTTTCACGGTTTATTAAAAAAAAATCCATCTGGCCATTTCCGGATGCAATCTTTTTATGAAACTATTGTCTGTTAGAACAGAAAAGGACTTAATGTAATAGTTAATTTAATAACAATTTGATTTTTAAATGGTTCAAAACATATTAGCAGTTTATGGCATCTGTTATTTCAAAATGGTAATTTACATTATTAAATTTTTCATTCTCATGGTTTTCTTTTTGAAATATTCATTATTTTGGCTGAGTATAATTTTTACAAAAAGTAACAGATGATTAAAAACAAATCTGCGATTGTGATAGGTGCCGGGGTAGGGGGTATTGCTACTTCGGTATTTCTGGCAAAAGAAGGGTATAAAGTGTCTGTTTTTGAAAAGAATAACATGCCTGGAGGGAGGTGCGGAAAGCAAATCAGAGAAGGGCACCGTTTCGATTTGGGAGCAACAATATTTTTAATGCCCAATATTTACAAAGAGGTATTTACGAAGCTTGGATTAAAACTCGAAGCGTGTTTTGAAACGGTTCCGATGGAAACCCTTTACACATTATATTTCAGCGATGGTACAAAGTTTGCCTTTTCTTCTAACATGAATAAAATGCAGGAACAGCTCGAAGTACTTGAGAAAGGGAGTTTCATAAAAATGCTTTTTTATCTTGCACATGGATACAATAAATACCGGCTGGCTATTTCCAGGTTAATCGGGCGCAATTTTTTTCATCTCTTCGAATTTGTTACCCTTAGCAATATGCTTCTGCTGTTTAAGCTGAAAATCTTTACCAGGCATAAAAGGTATGTCGCGAGGTATTTCAGGCATCCACACCTGCAGAAGGCCTTTTCATTTCAGAATATATATGTCGGGCAAAACCCGGAAACAGCACCGGCATTGTTTTCGATGATTCCTGCTGCTGAAATAACAGAGGGCTCTTTTTTTGCCAGGGGAGGAATGAGTGTGGTGGTTGACACACTTCTGTCTGAGGCAGAAAGGCTTGGTGTGCTATTTTATTATGGTAACCCTGTTGAGAAAATAGAAACCGGTAAAAATTCTGTCAGTGGTATCCTTTTGAAAGACGGCAACAGGGTTGAAGCTGATGTTGTTATAGCCAATGCAGACCTGCCATATGTTTACCGGGAGTTGCTGCCCGACAGGTTTCTGTCAAAAATACTTGACAGAAAGAAATATTCATGCTCTGCCATAGTATTTCACTGGGGCATTAAAAAAGTATTTCCGCAAATAGGGCATCACAGTGTTTTTATTTCTGAAAAATACAAAGAAAACCTGAAACTCGTTTTTAATAAAAAATCGCTTTCTGATGAGCCGAGCTTTTATGTACATGCGCCTGTGAGATCTGATAACACTGCAGCACCGGAAGGGGAGGATACATTATCGGTGATTATACCCACCGGACATCTTGATGACAGATATGAACAAGACTGGATGAAGCTTAAAAGCGATGCAAGAAAAAGTGTTATCAAACGGTTCAGCAAGATAGGAATAACTGATATTGAAGATAACATTAAATTTGAAATATGCTATCTGCCAGCTACATGGCAAAGTATGTTCAACCTTACAAGAGGTGCAACTTTTGGAAGCCTGGGACATAACATCATGCAGATGGGTTATTTTCGCCCTCAAAACAGGCATAAAAAGTACAGAAACCTTTATTTTGTGGGTGGAAGCACCCATCCGGGCAATGGCATCCCGCTTGTTTTGCTGTCAGCCTTAATGACATCGGATCGCATCATTAAAAATAAGTAACATTTTTAATATTTAAGACTTTTTAGTTCAGGATTGAAAAAAATGTATTTAATTTCGGAACGGTTTTTGATGCTTGAATTATCAATAATTTTGTAATTAAAACCATGATTCTTACCCAACAAAGTTACCTTGAATTACTTGAAGAGATAGATTTTGAAAAAATCAAGGATCACCCCAATATTCTTATTGCCGCACGATTCTGGGATTATGACAGGTACTGTGCAGCCAAAACCTGCTATAAATTTATGCGATCGATAGACGACCTTATTGATAACCATAAGGCCAACTATAAAGCTATTTCTGATACTGAGAAAGGCAGGTTTTTAAGTGATATTGACCATTGGATCAATGTTATAAAGAATGTGAACCCATGTAATCCTATGCAGGAGGAGCTTACCGATACGCTTACCGGGTTTAAAATACCTCTCTGGCCTTTACAGAATTTTGCAAAAGCAATGGTATATGATATACATAATGATGGTTTTCCTACACTGAAGGCTTTTCTCAATTATGCAGAAGGTGCCTCGGTGGCCCCGGCAGCTATTTTCGTTCATTTGTGCGGAATAAGCCACAGGAATGGCAGCTATGATCAACCTTCATTCAATGTTGCCGATGTAGCCAGGCCATGTGCCATATTCAGTTATCTGGTGCATATTATCCGCGATTTTCAGAAAGACCAGAATAATAATCTCAGCTATTTTGCAGACGACCTGATTTTGAAATACGGGCTATCACGTGAAATATTAAAGGAATTTGCAAAGAAAGGCAATGTCGATGGCAGGTTTCGCGATATGATAAAAGAGTACTATCATCTTGCAGACCAATACAGTAAGGATACCTATGAAATGATTGTTAAAGTTAAACCTTTTCTTACCCCGAAATACCAGTTAAGCCTGGAGATTATTTATAATTTGTACCTGATGGTATTTGAGCGGATTGATCTGGTAAACGGGAAATTCTCAGCAGATGAGCTTAATCCCACTGCTGATGAGATAAAAGAGAGGGTTTACAACACTATACTTAATTTCAGCGCTGCATAAACTTAACATGGCAATCATTTTCCTTTTCTTATATCACCCGCGCTGGAAGAGTTCATTTCAAGTATTTCGGGATTTCCTTTATATACAATGTCACCTGCGCTGCTGCTTTTAAACCGCGCTTCACCTGTTACAAACACTTTTGCATCGCCGGCGCTGGAAACATTTACATCTGCTTTTTCGGCTTCCAGATTAAAAGCATTGAGGTCGCCTGCACTGCTCAAACTGGCATGCAGATATCCTGTTCTTCCAGAAAGTAATGCGTTTCCAGAACTGCTTATATCAATATCAACCTCTTCGGCAATAACATCCAGTTTAAGATCACCAGCACTGCTTAGCCTGATTTTCAGTTCATCTGTGTGCAGCGTGTTTTCACCTTTTACATCGCCTGCACTGGAAATATGAATTTCATTAAGGTTACGGTAGCCAAGGTATATCTTTTTAGATTTTGCCATACGGATGCTAACATCAGAGTATATTTTCAGCTCTTTACCCGAAATATCTGTTTTGATATGTTCGAGTAAATTTTCATCAACTTCAAGCTTTATAAAAATCTCAGTTCCCTGGGTTAAATATACATCAAGACCGTTTGAAACCCTGAGAGAGACAAAATCATCGGCATATCTTGTTTCTTCCACCACATTACCATTGCCGGTAACACTGTCACCAAGGTTAATTACGCATCCCTGGATGATGACTGCCAACAATGATATCTGAACTATATTAATTTTTTTTATCATATCAGTATACTTTATATTAGTGAATTTTCCTGGTATCCTATTCGTATCAGCTCAATTCTGGCTGGATCTGCAACACCCAGATGGTGCCTTGTTTCGGCATATTCTATATGTTTCGCGTGTGGGTTCAGTGGTTTACCTTCACCAAAGAATTCTTTGCGTTTTGCCTGTATAATCTGTAAACCAACCGAGTCGGCTGCTACAGGGTCAAGACTTACAACCAGTCCTTTGTACGACCACACATATTCTTTATTAAAATGATGTGGCCCTACGCCATGAAAAAGCGGGGTAAACATTACAAGGATGTTTAACCGTGATTTACCTTTTACCAGTGGCAATTCATAGAGTGTAGCGAGGTTGGCACAGGAGTCATCATGGTACGAAGCAGGCTTGTCAGAAAACATAATCATGTTTTTAATAAGACTTCCAACGCCCGACCATGCATGGGTACGCATCGGGCGGGTGTTAATAAGGGCTGTGGCTTTTTTAAAAACGGGATGGTTGCGCACTCCCCTGTCGGCTGTTGCAATATTATCTTCTGATACACCTGCGTCACTTACCCTTTTTTTAATTGCATTTTCAATTTCTACAGGTGTTCCGAGGTATCGCCATTCGTTTGATTTTATGCCCACAATATCATTTGGTTTGATTAATTGTTTCCAGGCTTTCAGCGCATCTGAAAAACCAGTAAGCTCCATTACTGCTTTATCAAGCATATCCTGAACAACTGCCTGGTCTGCACTGTTTCCGTATCCAGGGATTCTTTCATCGCGTATCAGCACCACTTTGGTCTTTATTTCGGGCGATGAGCCCCAGAGACTAAAAGGCGCATTCAGCAGCAAAGTTCCTCCGATAGCGGCTTTGGCCGTATCTTTTATCAGTTTTCTGCGGGTAATCATTTGTGTCATATTCCTGAATTTAGTTGATTCTCAGAGAAAATAATAGATTACATGCTTTTGCCCTGAATGTTGCCCATGGTTTTCAACATCAGGTCTTTTACCTCATCTTTGTTGTTCCCGTTAAAGATGATGCTTAGAAAATTACCGGTGGTTTTCAAACCCATCCATTTATTGTCTTCAACCTGAAAGACTTCTTCGTTTATATCTTTTGTAAAATATTGATTGACGAAGCTTTTAAAGGCATTGTTAAGTTCGGTTTCACTTTTATAGTGAATAACCAGCAGATAGAAACGGTTGTCAACGTCTCCATATTTGGCATATACTGCATCTGTATCGTCGTTGATGTTTAAAATGTTATCATTTGAGATAAAAAAGTAGGAATTCAGCCATATGTAATGATGAAAGTATAGGATGCTATTCCTGTCAAGTCCTTCTTCGGGTAGAATATATACTATTTCAGGTTTGTCTCCTTTTTCGGGTATATGCGCAAGGATATTTTTAGCCATCTCGCCGATGAATTTTATAGAAGACAGCGTCTCTTCGATGGTTGAAATGCTGATGTAATATTTCGATTTCCAGAAAAACAGTGCACCGGTAACATACTGTGATCCCTGGCCGAATTCATCGTTTTCATCGTAGCGTATGTTTGAAAATATTCCGAAAGCATTTTTCGGGCTGCCCATATCAAAAATTTCAACCCGAATCTCAGGCTCTCCTTCTTTGTTATATATTTTTGACACGGCATGCTGATATCCGTATGAAATAAACTGTTCGGCACCTCCGTCAATGTAGTCATACAGGGCGTCGTGGTCGTCAAGGATAAAAGATTCGGTAACCGTCCAGTTTTGAAAAGTATCGGGGAGAATGATATTCATGGCAGAGACTTCTGAGTTTAATGTTTCGGATATTAAGAAAAAAACCAATATTAATACTTTCCGGAAATATATAATAGTAGATTTAAGCATTATTTATCGGGATTTAAAGAATTCAAATAAGCCTTGTAATGGTTTTCAATAGTACTTTTAATTTTCTCCCGGGAAAGATTTTTTTCTTTGAAGATTTCAGGCCAATCAGAGAGCTGAACATCATCACGTTTAATTATTATTCTTGCAGAACCTTCCAGATCGGGTTTCTTTATATCCCATAGCAATGAGTCTCTTAATTCAAGTTTTTTATTAACGGAATAAAGTATCATCATCAGAGTAAAGCTGTTAATCAATTCAAAGATACAAATCTTCAGTAAAAGAAAATAGTTAAAACTCCAGTATAAATGTAGTTTCTATGCCAGGCTGTGATAGTACAGTAATCTTGCCGTTATGCATTCTCATTATCTGTCGCGACAAGCTGAGTCCTATCCCGGAACCTTTCTCTTTTGTGGTGTAAAACGGGATGAAAATATTTTCCAGTTCTGCTTCGGGAATACCTATACCATTATCTGAAACCTGCATGATGACCTTTTCATCGGGATTGCGAAGCGCTTTAATCCAAATCTTTTTAATTCTGCAAGATTCAAGAGCATGTGCTGAATTATTAATAAGGTTTATAATAACCTGTTCAATCAACTTTTTATCAGCATTTAAGAATAGATTTTCAGGAATCACTTCTATTGAAAAATTAATTCCCAGGTATTTTAAATCTTTGCTCATAAGGATTTCGATATTCTTTAACAATTCAGAGACCGACAGTCTTGTAAAAGTGGGTTTGGGCAATAAAGTAAGGCTTCTGAACTTTTCTACAAACTCGGCCAGTCCGCCGCTTCGATCTTCGATGATGTTCAAACCTTTAACTGTATCGTCAAGCAGCTCCTGGACTATTGCATCAAGTTTCTTAGTATTTCCTGTTTTCTGTTCTGTTAAGATTTCTTTAATGGTGCTTATAGATGACAGAATAGGCCCGGTAGAGTTCATAATCTCATGTGTGAGAATCCTTATCAGTTTATGGTATGAATCGAGTTCGTTTTCTTCGAGTTCATTTTTTATATTCTGAAAAGACAGCAGTTTTATCTCTTTCTGTGCAATTCTGAACAAGGAGGCCCTAACGGCTATTTTTAACAATTCATTATCGGTTTTATAATTTATTAGCAGCTGTGAACCGGGTGGAAGTTGTCTGAGCTTATCAGGCAGCGATTTATCAATTTTTTCAAGCCTGTTGATGTTTTTAACAGGCGGTATCTGAAGCAGGTTGCGTGCAGCGCTGTTAATAATCTCAACATTTCCATTACTGTCAAATGACATCAGTCCTATACCCACATGTTCAATCAGGTTCTGCAGATAGAGGTTTCTGTTTACGGTTTCAATTTTCAGGTTCCTGATTTTGTGGTTTATATCGTCGAAGCATTTATAAAGCCCGATGAATGATTTTGAAGGCGCCATTCGCTCATAAATAATAGAAGAATCATCATTTCGGATGGCAGAGAAGAAATTGTACAGGTCATGATTTAACCTGTTCATATACCTTATAAAAAAAATAACCTGTAGTACCAAAAGTGCCATGATGTTGATAAAAATTAACCAATCTCTGAATCTGAAAAATGCAAATGAGAGCAGAATGCACGTTAATGTTATAAGTATTACCCTAACAATCAGGTTGACGTATAAGTTCCTATATATCATATTTTAAATGCTTTTAGCAAATTTAATCAGTGATAGTTATAATTTTACATCTTGTATCGTTCGATTTTTCTGTATAGGGTTTGCCTGCCAATGCCAAGTTCTTTTGCTGCCCCGCTTATATTCCAGCCATTGTTGTTAAGTGCATTGATAATCATTATTTTTTCACCTTCTTCAAGGCTTAATCCTTTTTTTAAGTTTACAGTGGTTTGGTGTTGAGTTGAAAAATTAAAATCGTCTTTGGTGATATTCTCTGTTTCGCAAAGTATCACTGCTTTTTCAATGGTATGGTTCAGCTCCCTGATGTTTCCCGGCCAGGAGTAATTTTTAAGTTTTTCGAGGGCGTCGGATTTAAAGCGGAGATTAAATTTTTCATACTTTGTGGCATAGAGCCGGAGATAGTGTTCTGCGAGCAGGATTATATCATCACCTCTCTCTCTTAAAGGCGGGGCTTCGATTTGCACGGTGTTTAGCCTGTAGAAAAGGTCTTCTCGAAAAAGGCATTCTTTCACCATTTCGGTAAGATTTTTATTGGTTGCCGTGATAAGTCTTATATCTGCAGCAACCTCTTTGTTTGCTCCCAAAGGAACAATTTTTCTCTGTTCAATTGCAGTGAGAAGCTTAGACTGAAGTGTGAAACTCAGGTTTCCTATTTCATCCAGAAAAAGAGTGCCTCCCGAAGCAGTTTCGAACCTGCCTATCCTGTCTTCTTTTGCATCGGTAAAAGCGCCCTTAACGTGGCCAAACATTTCACTTTCAAACAATGTTTCGCTTAATGCCCCCAGGTCAACACTCACAAAATCATTTCTGTTTCTTTTTGACCGGCGGTGAATTTCGCGTGCAATCAACTCTTTGCCTGTGCCGTTTTCGCCAAGAATCAGCACGTTGGCATCGGTAACAGCCACTTTGTTGATTGTTTTCATCAGGTTTTGCATCACTGGTGAGGTACCTATAATTTTTGTATAGTTTTTGTTAAGGTCATCATGCAACTGTTTCTGTTTAAGTTTTAGCTTTTTAACCTCTTGCCTCGATTTTCTTAGTTCAATAGCCGCTTGCAGGGTGACCAGAAGTTTCTGATTGTCCCAGGGTTTCATGATAAAATCGGTAGCGCCTTCTTTAATTGCTTTTACCGCCAGTTCTACGTCTCCATAAGCAGTAATCATTACAACTACTATGGACGGGTCTTGTTTTAAAATCTTTCTGAGCCAGAAAATCCCTTCGTTACCGGTATTAATACCTGCTGTAAAGTTCATATCCAGCAACACTGCATCAATATCATCGGTGGTAAGCGCAAATGGTATCTGGTTGGGCGATTTGAGTGTAATTACCTTGTTAAAATGGCGTTTCAGAAAAAGCTCCAACGAACTCAGTACGCTCTGGTTATCATCTACTATGAGGAGGTTTGAGGTTTTCATTTGGCTGGTATGTAGTTAATTAGTTTATAGTCCATAGTCCACGGTTGGATAGTCCACGGTTGGATAGTCCACGGTTGGATAGTCCACGGTTGGATGGTACACAGTTGGATGGTCCACGGTTGGATGGTCCACGGTTGGATGGTCCACGGTTGGATGGTACACAGTTGGATGGTCCACAGTTAAATGGTCCACAGTTGGGTAGAGTATTTTGAGGTGGTGTGGTAAAATAGATAAAAGTCAGATTATATATTTTATTAATAATAATAGTAACAAGCATAAGCTGTTAATTAATAGATTTTCGTAAGGATTGGAGCATTTTTACCAGGAGTTCTATATGGTTATAGATTGTGGTAAAATCTTCTTCTTTTATTATATTCCTTCTTTTACCCACGTGAAGACAAGCGACTACTTCGATTGCAGATCGGATGGAATAGCCCAGAAATCGTTTAAATTCTTTATTTGTTTGCCCTGTAGAACCTTCTGCAATATTCAGGCAGACAGAGTCAGATGCTCGTTTTATCTGCTGAGCCAGAACATAAATCTCCACCTTAGGAAAAGTTTTTACTAATTTATCAATAGATTCTGACAAATCAAGAGCATGCTGCCAGACCTTAAGACTCTCAAATTTAAATGCCATTCTTTTGGATTATAGTTAATTAATTATTAGGGAAATATTGGTTTGATAGTTTATTAGTCCATAGTCGATGGTTTATTAGTCCATAGTCGATGGTTAGTACCGTGGACTATTGCTATCGACCACCCAACCGTGGACTATCAACCACCCAACCGTGGACTATCAACCACCCAACCGTGGACTATCGACCACCCAACCGTGGACTATCGACCAGCCTTCCAAATATACCACTTTTGTCCCAATATCACACACACAATGTATGAATATGATACAAAAATTTACGCAAACTTTATAATCTGGTGTTTCAAGTAATTGATAATATTATATATAGGAGATATGGCATAATAAATGCAAAATAAAAATGTAAATTGAAGCTAATTTTATAAATCCTATTATGATAAAGACAGAACAACTTAAAAAAATCTTCAGAACAGATGAAGTGGAAACCACGGCGTTGAACGATGTGGATATGGAAGTAAAGAAGGGTGAATTCCTTGCCATTATGGGGCCTTCGGGGTGCGGCAAATCTACACTTTTAAATATTGTTGGGTTACTCGATAATCCAAGCGGCGGTAAATACTGGTTTGATGGTACCGAAGTGTCGAAATTTAAAGAAAGACATCGCACCAACCTGAGAAAAGGCAATATCGGCTTTGTATTTCAGAGTTTTAACCTGATTGACGAACTGAATGTTTATGAGAACGTTGAACTTCCTTTGTTATATCTAAGGATGGCGGGTTCTGAACGCCGCAAAAAAGTAAATGATATTCTTGAAAGGATGCAGATTTCACATCGCAGAAAGCATTTTCCCCAGCAATTGTCGGGCGGACAACAACAAAGAGTGGCCGTGGCGCGTGCCGTTGTTGCAGGTCCCAAACTTATTCTTGCTGATGAACCTACGGGTAACCTTGATTCAAAAAACGGAGAGGAAGTTTTGCGACTCCTGGAGGAACTCAACACCGAAGGTACTACCATTATTATGGTTACCCACTCGCCTGCCCACGCCGAGAGGGCACAAAGGACAGTACACCTGTTTGATGGTAGCATTGTGACGGAGAATACTAGAAAGTGAGGATGGGAGAAATCGGCAGAAGCCGGAAGATAAAAGAGTAAAGAATTACAGACATTATATCAAATTAACTCAACAACTATTATGTTTCTCAACTATTTCATCACTGCCTGGCGAAACCTGCTGAAATTTCGTGCGGTTTCAGCCATTAACATTTTCGGTTTAACCCTGGGACTGGCTTCTGCAGTGCTGGCTATCATGTATGCCCGGCATGAACTTACCTATGAGAACAGCCACGAAAAGGCCGACCGGATATGCAGGATTTATACAAAAGGAAATTTTGGTGAAGTGCAACAAATACCTACAACTTTAGGGCCGGAAGGAGAAGCCTTAAATAATATGTTCCCCGAAATTGAAGCCTATACGATTTCAAGAAGTATGAGCACTACCGTGAGAGCAGGTGAAAACCTGTTTATTGAAGATGATATTATTTTTTCCGATTCCATGACATTTGACATTTTTACCATTCCTTTCATGGAGGGAAATTCATCTCAAGACCCACAAACTGTAATCCTTTCAGAAAAGGCCGCGGTTCGCTATTTCGGGAAAGGAAGTCCTGTAGGGAAAAGCATTACCATTAACTGTTACGGCACCAAATGGGATTTCCTGGTTACCGGTGTGTTTAAAGACTTTCCGTCCAATACGCACCTGCAGGGTGAATTCATTATCCCATTTTCTTTTTCGAAGCGATTTGGATTTTGGAAACCAGAGGAATACCAATCAACGACATATAACAGCTATGTGTTATTACGGCCAGGTACCGATATAAAAGCACTTAATAAAAAAATCGCTGAATCATACAAAATACCCGTGGATATTGAGAATATTTCATCTTTTTTAATGCCGTTGAAAGAGATCCATTTTAAGGGCACGTGGCAGAACAACAAAGGAAAACTGATTGTGCTCCTTATCGGTGGTTTATTTGTTCTGATTACCTCCTGCCTGAATTACATTAACCTGACCAATATTCTATTTTCTACAAGAGCAAAGGAAGCAGGCATACGTAAGATAAACGGCGGGAACCGGAAACATATTTTCAGTCAGTTTCTGGTTGACACGCTGTTGTCAACACTCATCAGCTTTAATCTTGCAATCATATTGTTGAAAATTATACTCCCGTTGTTCAATGCACAGATGGATACCCATATCAGCCTGAAAGTCGACGGGCAGGCAATTTTGCTCATGATCACAATATTTATGGTTACAGTATTGTTATCAGGAATATATCCGGCACTAAAGTATTCTGCCCAAAGACCGGTCATGCTGTTAAGATTGGAAACCGTTTCTGAAAATGGCAGGGCTTATTCAAGATGGATATTAACGACCTTCCAGTTTATCCTTGCCGTTGTATGCGGCAGGTTCAAATCGCGACCTGTAAGGTCGCTCCCACAGAGGGTGCGTGAGGTTGGGTTGGTTTTGTGGGAGCGGGCGTCCCGACCGCGATTGGGGAGGCAGGTTCGAATCTCGACCTGTAAGGTCGCTCCCACAGAGGGTGTGAAGTTAGGTTGTTTTTCTAGGATCGGGCGTC
>JAWOHT010000086.1:0-3410 GCA_046485045.1 Bacteroidales bacterium | reverse complement strand
ATGTAGTAAGATATGCCGTTTTGCCAAGCAAAAGTTTATGTTTTAGCCCCACGATGCCTATACCCGATTTATCATCAATGATGGTTTCGTTGTCCTTTTCAGCTTCATTGCCCGATTTGTAACTTTCTAACCCACCAGCGCCCCATAACGAAAAAATGCCGGCTTTTGTAGGGAAATTTAATTTGAAACCTAAATCCTGATAAACCGGCAATCCGGTTTCGTTTGGCAAAATGTTTTGAATGATACCAAACGTAGAATAGCGATAGTTGAAGATATAAGAAGCATTCTTGTTTTTTGCCAAAGGCCCTTCGGAGGCAATGTCAATTCCCATAATACCAGCCTGAAATGTATGTTCGTAATTTTCAGTATTACCTGTTTTGAGGTTCATGTCGAAAACCGATGAAAGGGCATTGCCATATTCAGCAGGAAACGCCCCGGTAAGGAAATCGGAATTGTTTAAAACGTGTTTACTCAATATTGAAACAAAACCACCACCCAAAAAGTCTTCTCCGGCAAAGTGGTTTGGGTTATCGACCGACAATCCTTCGATACGGTACCCGGTACCAAACGGGGCATTTCCCCTTACAACTATACCATTCGATTGCAAATTGCCATCAGAAACCCCTGCAAACACAGATACCAACCTGCCCGGATCGTCAAGCCCGCCGGCATAACGGCTCGTTTCTTCTACTGTAAATGTTCGTGCACTCAGAGTTGTCATCGTGTTTATGGCCTTATCCTTGCTGCGAGACCTAACAGTTACTTCATCTAATAAGGCAACAACTTCTTTCATGGCTGCATTTAAAATTACCTCTTTACCCGATGTAACCATTACCGATGAAATTACAGTTGTTTCATAACCAATAAATGACATCTGAATATCATACCGTCCAACCGGAACATTTTGGATTTTGAATTTTCCATCATTATCGGTTATTGTTCCCATTACCGGATTGGTCGATAATATAATAACATTTACACCCGGCAACGTTGTCTGGCTCGCTTGGTCGCGTACGCTTCCTTTAATTGTTTGGGTATATTGTGCCGTTGCCAAAAGCGGAAAACAAAAGCTTACAACAGCTATTGTTACCTTAAAAACAGTATTGTTTAATAGCTTCACAGTATAAAATATTTAGTACAACAATACTGCGAAACTACAACACCGTTTAAAGCTGTGCATTGACCTAAGTCAAAAAACGATTTTTCTTCTTATGCGGCTTAATGTTTCCGGTTTAATCCCCAGGTAGGATGCAATTATTCCCTGTTTAATTCTTTGGTCCATGCCGGGGAATTCTGTGAGGAAGTTTTTATATCTTGTTTCGGCATCAAGCAGAAGTAAGTCCCTTTCTCTTTTCTCTTTCACCATATACCCTTTTTCAACGAATTTCAAGAGAAATTTTAGCCAGAAGATATCTTTTTCGGTGAGTTGGACAAAGTCTTTCCAAAATATCTCAAACACCTTCGAATCTTCTAATGCTTCTATCGAGAAATACGATGGTTTACCCATTATCATTGCAGAATATGAACTCAGGAAGAAATTTTCCACGATAATTCCCTTTGTGAATTCTTCTCCTTTGTCATTGGTATAAACATATCTAAAGAGTCCTGAACTGATAAATGCAATTTTATGAGGTATTTCTCCGGTTCTGATAAAGAATTCAGAAGCCTCAATTGATGAGTTTCTTCCTATCGAAAGAAACTCATCAATTTTATTTTCGGGCATTATTTTTTTTAGTTGCTCGTTCATTCTTTAAAATTAGTGTCAACGTTTGACAATATAAATCGGTTGGGTTTACTCCCTTCGGTTTCCGATGAATCGGAACAGGCTGTGAGCTACCCGAAAAAGTCGGGGCAGGCTGTAAACTCGGTTTCGGGCTGCGTTCCTGTCCCCCCGACAAGAACGCTGAAGCGGGAATCAAACTCACGCAAACCGCTGAGCAACAACTGTTTTATATTGTTTATTAGGGCCTGACGATTATTTGTTTATAGTCTTTTCTATTAAATCTATCAAATCATTAACAGGTTTGAAATATGGCATAACTTTATCCTTGTCAAAATCAAACATATCATCATAATCACCTTTTTGTCTCCAAGTAAACAGTTGTGAATATATCTTGCCGAATTCCTTTGGTATTTTGTTTGTTAAAATAAAATGCTCGGAAAAATTTGACTTTGCTCCATTATGTGTTGTTGGATTTAGGTCTGAATCAATGAGTAATGCCATCACTGCATAATATGCAGAATAATATAATCTGTTAATCGTTGAATTCCACTTATTCCTTTCTGCAAGTATCTGGGCATCGTCAAAAGTGTCTTTCGCTCTTAAAAGTCTATAGTTAATTAAATCCTTTTTAGTCCCTTTCATATCAGGCGTACTCCCTCTTTTTTTATTATCTTAAAAAGTGGTGTAACGGAATGTTTCTCGTTCCAATCAGTCTTTGAATAAATCAATGGAGAAATTATCTCTCCAGTCTCAAGTTCAATATCATAAAACTCATCCATTAACTTAGTTTCGAAATCAAATGAAATCTTTTGGCTATTTAATAGAATTAGCAAATCCCAATCAGATAATTTTTTTTCATCTCCACGAGCTTGTGAACCATATAAATACATTTCTGAATCAGGAGCAGTTTTAATAATTACTCCGATTAACTTTTGTAATATTTGTTCTTTTTTACCCATTATACAAATATAATAATTTATCCGATTGGATTATTTGAACGCAGGATGTCTTCTTCGCTTGGCCCTAAACATCCAAATATATGTACTTTATGTTCAAAAGGTACATATATTTCGCGTATAGCATTGGTTGAGGTTTTGTAAAATACCCATAAACGCACCTGTCTTTATCGTTATTTATAGCGCACCCTGTTTTCTGCCCCGGAATGCCCGAAATAAATGAAAAATGAAAAAAATCCTCATTGTTGGTTAGCATCATAAATTTTACTGGTTTTGTTTATCAACCCAATTTAAGAATTATTATTCATCCGGCAATTTTTATATGATAAATAACTCACCACATTAGCCACCGCAATGAGAATGTAAGCTTTAAGGCACAGGCGGACGCCTGCGCCAGTTAGGGGTAAATACGTGTACCGTGTAGCCATATCCAATCTGCGAGAGGCTCACAATCCGGCCCAGCACATCCAGTTGAGACTCAGCCTCGCGCTCCTGGTGCGCTACGCGAACGAACTCGCCCCGACGTGCGGAGAAGCTCGTGCGAAGTGCGATGGTGAGCTTGTTGGGCTCGCCCGTGTTGCCGACCAGTTTGCCAATGTAATTGTCGTCGTCTCGGAACATGCTCACTCCTCATCCATGGTGTCGACACCCTCGAGCCAGGCTCGGTCAACGGCACGGTCCTTGAGCATGCCCAGGGTCGAACGAAGGTAGTTGGACAGGACCTCACGCGG
>JAWOHT010000021.1:0-14655 GCA_046485045.1 Bacteroidales bacterium | reverse complement strand
TTTATTGAGACAAATATAAAAGATTTTTAGGTGGGGCAAGAATAAATTTTGCAGAAAGCAATATTATTCATAATTTTGCACCGGGGTAAGTCTTATACGGCCAGCTCCTGCTGAACTCCCCCAGGACCGGAAGGTAGCAAGGGTAGGCGGTTGTAGCGGCGCGATATAAGTAGCTTACCCTTTTTTTAGTGAGACTAAAAATACAAAGCCTCCGAATGGAGGCTTTGTATTTTTATAGTCGAACTAATCCCGATAGCGCAGCGTATCGGGATAGTGAGTATTTGAGTAATGCTCTCTCCCCGGGAGGCTTTGTATTTTTATAGTCGAACTAATCCCGATAGCGCAAGACATAAGAGTCCTGTGCGGGTTATTCTAACTCTCGCACATGAATAAATACAGCACAGGTTACTGAACCCCTTTTCAGTTTATGCTTCAGTACCGGCTGATTCAGCATTTGCTTTATAAAATATACCCCACCCCCAATCCAAAATACCGGTCATAGGCCTTTGGTCCCGGATTTTGTTTAATCTTTACTTTGTTAATGAAACTGGTGCTGAAACAGAATTCAGCGAACCAGGAGGAGTTGATCTTAAATCCTAAACCTGAATTTGCAGAGTATTGCAGCTTGCTGTACATATCTGTAATATTAACAGCCAATTCATTATCAAATTCCTTGCTTTTTGAATAGTCCATAAAGTAATCTGCGCTAAAACCGGTAAACAGGTAAAACCGTTTCTTGAATAATTCAGGATTAATGATGATATCGGGGCCAATAAACGGAATGTGATACAATAGGAATCCAGAATTGGAGGGTTCCGGGTTTACCGGATATAAAACTTTATTCCCTCTTTGTTTATAACCGAGATTTATTCGAAAATAAATAAAATCTTCTGATCGCAAATAATAACTTACTTTGAACTCAAAAGCAGGAATTCCATTGGTGCCGATTAAATTTATATTTTCTTTGCAATATCCTCCTCCTGTCATTAATCCTATACGATTTTGTGCTAAACTATCAAACGAAATAAAAAAAAGAAACATCAAAAAAAGAACTGCCTGTTTTTTCAGAAATGTACTATCCATAATTGTGATTTTAAGTTAAAAATATCATTATTAAACGAGTAAAATATATTTCGTCTCCCGTTAAACGGGACAGGCTCTAATGGGACTTAAAAACATTTTTTAACACATTGTCTACCAATATGTCGTCCCTACGGGACAGTCCCGTAAGGGACAAAATACCGATAGTACTACCAATATGTCGTCCTTATGGGACTGTCCCGTTAGGGACAAAATATCGGTAGTACAAAACTGACCTTAAGTTATTAAAGTCCTGTAGGGACGGCATATATATTCGTTAATTACGGGATAAAAATAACAGAATTTTTAACGAAGATAATAATAACTTGACTGGATTAAAAAATGACAAAACATGCAGATAATTATTAATACCTTTAATACAACAATTTTAAACCTAAAAAAAACGTGATGATAGAAAAACTTATTGGCTCATTAAAATCTGAAGTTGGCGGAAAAATTCTGGAGCAGACAAAACTTCCATCGAAAAACCTTGACAAGGTGTTTTCGATTATCGGCGATGTGACTAAAAAAGAGGTAACCGGTAAAATGCTTGGCGGTGATCTTTCTACGGTGATGAACCTTTTCTCAAACAAACCAAACAATAAGGGCGCTAACCTGTTGCAGAACAATATTATTACAGGTGTGGTCTCAAATCTTGTGAGCAAGCTGGGACTTTCAAAAGACCTGTCGAACAAAATAGCACAGATAGCAGTCCCTGCCCTTATTAACCTTATTACTAACAAGAACAGCAAAACACCAGACGATGACCCATCTCCCCTGAATGAGCTATTCGGAAGCGGTGGTAAAGGCATAGCAAGCTTAGCCAAAGGTCTTCTGGGAAAGTTCCTGAAATGATACCTGCTTCATAAACTATTTAATCTTTTGCGATTCCTGATTCAGAATTATTTCGTTTTCAACGGCAGATGTTCGTTGGTTTTTTCGCTTTTTTAAAAATGCCTGTTCGTATCAGATATATTTACTGCTTACCTCTCAATACACCTCCAGCTTAATTTTCTTTCCAATAATCATTTCCTTGTATTTATCGTTTTTTTATTAAGATTATTGACTTTTAAAAATTTATGTGTTAACATTGGTGCCAAATTAAAGACACCTGTTAAAACTGATACCCCTATTATCAAATGAATGCAATAGAAATTTCACAGGTTACCAAAACCTTCGGGCAGCTAAAAGCAGTCAACGATCTAACGCTTACTGTTCCGCAAGGCAGTATTTACGGCTTTATCGGGCCGAACGGTTCGGGCAAGACCACCACCATCAGGATGATAATGAATATTCTCTATCCCGATGCAGGAACCATTAAAATAATGGGGCAGTCTATTTCGGGCAGCCGGTTAGAAAGCGTAGGTTACCTGCCCGAAGAGCGCGGCCTGTATAAAAAAATGAAAGTTCACGAGCTGCTGCAGTTTCATGGTCAGTTGAAAAACGGACTAAACATTAACAAAGAGATTGCTTACTGGCTCGGAAAATTCGAACTCACCGCCTGGACGAACAAGAAGGTAGAGACCCTGAGCAAGGGGATGAGCCAGAAGATACAGTTTATTGCCACCATTATAGACCGTCCGAAAATCATTATTCTCGATGAGCCGTTCTCGGGGCTCGATCCTGTAAACGCAGAAATCATCAAATCGGCCATACTTGAGCTCCAGTCGCAGGGTTCGACCATTATTTTCAGCACACACGATATGCACATGGCCCAACGTATGTGCGATTATATTTTTATGATCTACAAAGGAGAAAAGGTGCTTGACGGAACCCTCGCATCCATACAGGACAAATACGGCACCGACACGCTGCACCTGCAAACCGAAATGGGGGCAAAAGCGCTTAATGGCATTGAAGGAATTGATAAAGTAAATGATTACGGTCAGATGCAGGAGGTCCGCATTAAGCAGGGCGCCGATACCCAGCAGATACTTGCCGTTCTGCTCAACAAAACGAGAATTACAAAATTTGAAGTCACCAAACCGTCGCTGCATGATATTTTTATCAGGATTGCCCGGCCAGAAATAAAGGAGGAACCACAACATGCGTAAAATTCTTATACTCGCCTTAAGAGAATTTAAAACCGCCGTACGCACCCGTAGTTTTATCATCGGCCTTGTAATAGCGCCGGTCTTAATGTTCGGAGGCCTCTTTGCCATCAACATTTTCAAAGACAAGGTAAATATTGACGATAAAAAAATTGTTGTAATAGACCATACCGGGTTGCTGGCCCAATCGCTGATTGATGCTGCCGCTGTGCGCAACGAGACAGAAATTTTCGACACCAAAACAAAAGAAAAAGTAAAACCAGCCTATAATTTTGAGATAGTAACGCCAGATACAGTGAACCCTTTTCAACAAAAACTCGATTTGTCGAACAGGATAAGGAATAAGCAACTACACGCTTTTATTGAAATCGGGTCCGATGTCATCCATTCCGGGGAAAATGCAGAAAATACTAAAATAAAATATTACTCAGAAAACTCGCTGATGGACGACATCAGAGGATGGATCAACAACCCCCTGAATAACCGGATACGCCAGTTGCGTATTGCAGAACTAAACATCGAAAACGAACAAATACAGAACCTCTTTCACTGGCATAATGCCGAGGGCCTGGGCCTTGTATCAAACGACACCAAAACCGGTAATATAGAAGAAGCCAAAGAGAGCAGCGTTGTTGAGACAATATTCATCCCTTACTTTCTGCTGATGCTTATGTTCATGATCGTTTTGCTCAGTGCTGTGCCGCTCCTCAGTGCCGTAATGGAAGAAAAGATCGAACGCATCGCCGAAGTATTGCTCGGCTCGGTTACACCTTTCCAGTTTTTGATGGGCAAAGTGCTCGGCGGAATCAGCATATCACTCACAGGTTCTGCCATATACCTGATCGGCGGGGCAATTATTGCCACACGCGCCGGTTATGTTGATTCGCTTCCCTGGCATGTGATACCCTGGTTTATTGTGTTCATGCTTTTAAACGTAGTGATGATCGGGTCTATTATGGCTGCTCTTGGTTCGGCATGCAATGATAACAAAGATGCACAGTCGCTTCAGTTTCCGGCCATGCTGCCCATCATCCTCCCTATGTTCCTGTTGATGCCGGTTATCCAGGACCCGCTTAGCAGTTTTTCTACCGGTTTGTCGCTGTTTCCGCTTTTTACACCCATGCTGATGATACTTCGTCTGGCTTCACCTGTTACTATTCCTTTGTGGCAGCCTTTTGTCGGCTTATTAGGTGTAATCGTCTTTACCATTCTGTTTGTATGGCTTGGCGGAAAAATATTCAGGACTTTTATATTGTTGCAGGGGAAAAGGCCCAGCCTGCCCAACCTGGTAAGGTATGCTTTCAGGAGATAAGCAGTTACAATAGAAGGTAAAAAGGAGGAATTTAATGTTTAACCGGCAATTACCATATCCATCCGGATATCGGAGGGTGTTACCGGAATCAATTCAACCAATTGAATATCAAAGCATATTCCTATTTTAAAAGCTTTAATGTACGGAAGCAACCTATCGTAATAGGCCTTTCCGTACCCCAGCCGGTTGTTTTTCCTGTCAAAGGCAACCCCCGGAACGATAACCATATCTATTTCATTATATTTTCTGAAAACAGCCCCTGAAGGTTCAGGGATGCCCATGCCCTTGCCTGGCTTCAAATTATGCACCCCTGTATACAATTTGAGTTCAAGAACATTGCTACTTACAACAGGCAAAAGAAAACGTTTTTCAGACTGCCACTTCTTTATAAATTCATGGGTTTGCACCTCATCGGGCAACGACCAGTATATAAGAATGGTTTTTGCACCGCGAAATACTTCAAGATTTTCAACCTGTGAAAAAACAGCGCCTGATTTTGTGAGTTTCTGCGCGGCTGATAACTGTTCCTTAAGCTTTTTAATTTTCAACCTTAATTCACGTTTTTTTTCAGAAATGTTGCTTTGCATATCAATATTTTTACAAAGTTTACTATTTTCTGATTCATTTTGCTAAACCTTTAATATAAAAGAACGAGATTTACATATTCATACAATATTGTGCTAATAAAATTGTTTTTACTGATGTTATGCTGCAAAATAAATGGATTCTCTGACACAGGCAATTCTCGGGGCAGCCGTTGCCGGGGCTGCAATAGGCAAAAAAGAAGGAAATAAAGCCATATGGTGGGGTGCAGCTATAGGTACCCTGCCCGATCTTGATGTTCTTGTTGCACGCTTTTTTGATCCGGTAAGAAGCCTTCTTTTTCATCGCGGAATCAGCCATTCGTTGCTGTTTATGCTTCTTGTATCACCTTTGATTGGCCTGATGCTTAAAAGGATATACCACCGATCGGCAACAACGCTTAAGCAATGGGGTATTATGGTAATTCTTGTACTCAGCACCCATGTACTGCTCGATCTATTTACCACATACGGCACAGGACTTTTCGAACCTTTTTCGAACCTGAGGGTTGAATGGAGCACCATTGCCATTATTGATCCTTTTTACACGGTACCCATTTTGTTAAGCCTTGTCGTGCTGATGTTCATGAAACGCGATGTAAAGATACGAAAGATTACAGGCGCCATCGGGTTAACCATAAGTACTCTGTACCTTCTTTTTACAGTGGTTAATAAACTTAATATCAACCATGTGTTCAAGAATCAATTGGCCGCGCAGGGCATCGAATATACACAACTAAAAACAGTACCGCTCCCGCTCAGCAATTTTCTCTGGATGGGTCTGGCAAGATACGCAGACGGTCATTATATTGGGCTTTATTCTGTATTTGATAAATCTGAAAATATTGAATTTGAAGAGATACGAAAAAATGAGTTCCTGATTTATAATCTTTCTAAAGACAAAAGGATCAAAAATCTGAAAAGGTTTTCAAAGGATTACTATTCGGTAAAATTTGTAAACGGAAGCCTCTTATACAACGACCTTCGTTTCGGAAGATTCGGGTTTGACAAGCATTCACCGTTTATATTCTCTTTTACGATCAGCCACGACGGGGAAAAACTATCAATAAAGGAAAATGACATGCAGGGCCCCATTCCCGAAAATTTCTTTAACAGCTACATAAGACGTATATGCGGTGAGGTTGAACATACCGTTCCTGAGGCGGAAAGCAACCGGCTTAAGTTGCCGGTAAAATAGCAATATCAATAACAGATTCAAATTATTTACCCGAATGATTTGATTGCTAATTAATTTTCATTTAGTTTTGCATAAATTAATATTCATGAATTACGATTATAACTCACAAAGAAACAGGTTGATACTACCCGAATACGGTAGAAACATACAGCGAATGGTAGAACACATTCTAACTGTAGAAGACAAGGAAGAACGCAATCGTTTGGCGAAAGCAATCATTACCATAATGGGAAGTATGAATCCTCATCTTAGAGATATAAGTGATTTTAAGCATAAGCTTTGGGATCACCTGGCAATTATGTCGAGCTTTAAAATAGATATAGATGCCCCCTATGAGATGGTCACCCCTAAAATTTTTTCTGAAAAACCCAAATATCTCGACTGCAAGGGCCATACAATTAAGTATAAACATTATGGAAAGCTCATAGAACAGATGATAGAGGTAGCGGTAAAATTGCCCGAAGGAAAAGAAAGAGAAGAGCTGACAAGATTAATCGCCAACCACATGAAAAAGTCTTATCTTACATGGAACAAAGATGTGGTAGACGATGCAGTGATTTTTAAAGACCTGGCCATACTCTCAGGCGGCATGTTGCATATAGATGAGAACATAAGGCTAAACGATACCAGGGAGATATTTAAAAACAAGAAAAGAAGGATTCAAAAGAAAAAATAATCCTTACTTAATGAACCCTTCCTGCACAACATGAGTTCATTTAAAATACATGGAGGCATTGCCCTTAAAGGCGAACTGGTACCGCAGGGGGCAAAGAATGAAGCATTGCAGGTGATATGTGCCACACTGCTCACATCAGAAATAGTTACCATAAACAATATTCCCGATATTCTTGATATAAGGAACCTGATTGACCTGCTGAAATCAATGGGCGTAGAGGTACACAGAACTTCAGCCACACAATATACCTTTTGTGCCCGGCAGGTAGATACCCTTTATCTGCTTTCGGATGAATTCAGAACACGAAGCGGCAGCCTGAGAGGTTCTGTTATGATCGTGGGGCCACTGTTGGCAAGGTTTAAAAAGGCATATATACCCAAACCGGGTGGCGACAAAATAGGCAGGAGAAGGCTTGATACACATTTCAACGGACTGACAGCCCTTGGCGCAAAATTCAATTTTAACCTTGCAGACGACTTTTACAGCATTGAGGCCGATAAGCTTCACGGCGGATACATGCTGCTCGAAGAAGCTTCTGTAACCGGTACGGCAAACGTTATTATGGCAGCTGTGCTCGCCAAAGGCAAGACCACTATTTACAATGCTGCATGCGAACCATATGTACAGCAGCTTTGTAAAATGCTTGTCTGCATGGGTGCCGGCATATCGGGCATAGGCTCAAACCTGCTGACCATTGAGGGTGTTGATCATCTTTCGGGATGTGAACATACCCTGTTGCCCGACATGATCGAGGTTGGCAGTTTTATCGGCCTGGCAGCGCTTACCAGGTCTGAAATAACCATTAAGAACGTATCTTTTTCAAACCTGGGCATTATCCCCAAAGCATTCAGGCGGCTTGGCATAGATTTTAAGGTAATTAACGATGATATTTACATTCCTGCCCAGGACCATTACGAAATTGAGTCTTTTATAGACGGCTCGATCATGACCATTGACGATGCCCCATGGCCAGGGCTTACCCCCGACCTGCTAAGCGTAATTCTCGTTGTGGCAACACAGGCAAGGGGAAGTATTCTAATTCACCAGAAAATGTTCGAGAGCAGGCTGTTCTTTGTTGACAAACTTATTGACATGGGTGCCCAGATTATTCTCTGCGACCCGCACAGGGCAACAGTAATAGGCCTGGATCACCATATACGCCTGCGCCCCACCGTGATGACCTCGCCCGATATTCGTGCCGGTGTAGCGCTGCTAATTGCGGCACTTTCGGCCAACGGCACAAGCATTATCCACAACATCGAACAGATAGACCGCGGCTACCAGGATATTGATAAGCGGTTGAACGCAATAGGGGCGAAGATTGAGAGGGTGTAAATTAAATATACCAATTAACTTAAAACTATTTTTTTTCCATTATTTTTACTTGATTATAATTAATTACTTCAACGAAGCGATATAATTTAATAACATTTACATACTATGATTTTTCGTATACGGGTAAAGGGCTTTAAAAATCTAAGAGATACCGAGGTATATTTCGGCCCTTTTACTTGTATTGCGGGACCAAATGGAATTGGAAAATCAAATCTTTTTGATGCCATCAGGTTTTTAAGTTGTTTGGCAAATAAAGACAATACATTGGTTGAAGCGGCTTTTCAGATAAGGGATGAAAAAAACAGGAAGAAATCTGCTGCAGATATACGCAATCTTTTTTTTCACGATGGCAATGAATATTCCGATACAATTGAATTTTCTGTTGACATGATTGTTCCTGTAAGTGGTACAGATCACCTTGGACAGATTGCTACTGCCACTACAACAATGCTACAATATAATTTAATTATAGGATTTAGAAATGGTTCAGTTATTTCGCAAAGCCCCCTTTTTATAATAAAGGAGGAATTATACCCGTTAAATAAAACTGACCTAAAAATAACCCTGAAGAAGTTGGATGTATCAAACGAATGGATACAAAGCGCTTTGTTAGGTAAAAGGCAGAATGCTAAGCCTTTTATTTCCACTGATGAAAAAGAGGGCACGATAATTATCAGAGGCGATCAGGTGCAAGGGAATAAAAAAACTTTGAAACTGGATTCTATGCCCCGAACAGTAATCTCAACCGCCAATGCAGTTGAAAATCCTACCATGCTCCTGGCAAAAAAGGAATTTGAGAACTGGAGAATACTTCAATTAGAGCCTTCTGCACTTAGAAGTCCCGATGATTTGATTTTTACAGAAATTCCACATATAAGTTCTAACGGAGAGCATCTGCCTGCTACGATTTTTCGCATGCTCAATGATCCTGATTCAAATATTGATATAACCGCACAATTGGCTAATAAGCTAAGCGAACTTCTGGATGATGTTTACAGAATTAGTATTGACAAAGATGAGAAAAGAGACATTCTTACTTTAATAATTCAAAATAAGAACGGAACATCGTTCCCTGCTAAATCATTATCAGATGGCACCTTGCGATTTATTGCGCTGGCAGTTATTGAACTTGATCCTTTAATGCAAGGTCTTCTTTGCATGGAAGAACCTGAAAACGGAATCCATCCGGAAAGAATTCCGGTAATTATTAATCTTCTTGAAAATATTGCATTTGATTTTAAACACGCTATAAATAAAGATAATCCATTACGACAGGTAATTGTAAATACACATTCACCCCTTGTTGTTTCGGAAGTGCCTGATGATAGCTTGTTATTTGCTGATTTTGAGATTCGAAAAGGCACCAAATCAGTCATATTCAGACCTCTTAAAGATACATGGAGAACCAGGCTAACAGGTTACGAGAGTCCGATAGTTAAAGGTAAAATACTTGGTTACTTAAATCCATACAATACCAACAAAGATAACCCTTCGAAGAAAACAAAAAGGGTGATTGACAGACCGGAGTTTAAGCAATTAACCCAACTTGCTAAAAAGCAATCGTATTATCCTCATAAATAGATAGTTAAAAAATTAATGGTACACTACATATTTTTTCTTGTCAGGTACCATTGAATTTGTTGATGTAGCCTGGTAGATATCCAATGCCTCTTGTATGGGTTTTGATGGTTTGCGTATGCATATCTTTTTAGTTTCGGCATTCAATACTATTGATTGAATGGTTTGGGTATTCATTATTCTTACAATATTGCGCCAATCATGATTGATGCCTTTCTCTTTGAGCATATACCTGATAGTATTGACCAGTTGATAAGCTAAGATGGCAAGGTATAAATGAGATTCTACACGTTCATCTTTTTGGTGGAACACAGGCCTTATTTGCAAATCGGTTTTCAGGCACCTAAAAGTGGACTCGACCTCCCTGATGGTGTTATATACATCCCATATCTGTTTCTCATCTGATTTGTCAATGTTTGTACGGATAAAATACATACCATTATCATTGTCCGATTTTCCTGTTCCTTGTTTTTTATGCCATGTCAGGTTAATAACTTTCCCATTGTTTTCAATTACTTCTATATGGTACCGTCCGCTGACCAGACGATGTTTTTCTTTTATCCTTCCCAATCGCTCCCAAATTTTATCTGTTTTTTTAGTGGCGCCTTTTTTGTTTAAACCCAGTGCCAAACCAGTGAGTTCTTCTTCAAAACGATTGGATAATTTATCGGACATTGATTGCTCTTTGACCCTTTTTTGTTCGCTCTTCACCAGCATCCATGTGTCTTTGTAGCCTTCGTGGGTGAATAACTGTAATTCTATCGGGTTGTCCCTTTTGTCCTTTATAGATATTACAGGATTGGTATTGTCAATAAGATAATTTCTTATTTGCTTTCTTGAAACACAAACATATTTCAGGTTTTCTTCAATAAGGTATCCGATGTTATCCTCAGATGCTATACCGGCATCTATTACTACTATTTTTTCTGCATATTCCTTGCTGTGCTTTTTCAGGTCGCTGATCATTTCTTTTAATGTGCTTACATCAGGCTTGTTCCCTTCATAAACCCTGGAATACCTGATAAACCCCTGCTGATTGATTACTCCTGTAAAAACAACTTGTTTGCAATCATTACGCTTTTCTTTATTGCGCCCGTATTTCGCCAACTGGCTGGTTGTTTTCCTTCCTTCAAAATAGGTGTTGGAAAGATCGTATATTACCAACGTGTCCTTGATATCGAACATGTCTATAAATCTCCGGTATAGGAACTTATCTATATCCTCTTTGTGGGTGTATAATTTGTCGGATATTTCGTATAGGCTGTTATGGGATATTTTTTTATGCCCGTAATTGCACATGTGCTGTAGTTCGCTATTGTCTTGTAAATAAGAAGCTGTTTTATATTCCGAAGATTTGAACAGTGCCCTGCCGATGATACTGATTAGTGCCAGGTTGACATCTTTGGGGCTAAACCCAAGCGATGATAGGCAAGCCTGTAAATCCAACCGGTCCATAACTTGCTTGCATAAATGCTCACCTCCAAAGGTCCTTGATCCTTCTATGTCAATAGATGCCACATCAACTGTTTCCATTTGCGACTTATGGGAAACAGGCGGAACTGAGAAAGGCTTTTCAATTGTGGTGTCTTTGTATTTTATAGTAAATTTCTCATAGTACTCCCTGGCCAGGTTATGTATAAACCCAGGATAATCTTTTGCGTACAACAAAGATTGTCCAAATATCATAGGTTCAAGTACCTGTACCAACATATCGCGGTTTACTTTGTTTGCCAGTAAAGCTTCGCTTCCAAGATATAACAAGCTCTGCTGCTTTACTTTGCCCTCAATACGGGAGGCCTGCACTAGCTGGTACTGGTAAAATGTTTTCCCGGTCTTTGAATTCTTCTTTTTTACTTCTCGTATAAACATGTGCGCAAGATAAGAAAACCTTCTGATTAATGCAAGTACCATACATCACTACAAACGGCTTTTTCAAGCAAAAACTGCCTTCAAGCCCAGTAAAATCGTTGGAAAAAAGTTAAAAAAAGTGTTGTTTTTTACTTTTTAGCAGGAAAATTATCAAGTTGGGTTAACTATATTTCAGTAATGAGATATATCTTAATTTCTGATGGAAGTTCCGATAAGGCATTATTGCCAATTATTGATTTCCTGTTAAAATCCATTGTGCCGGATGAGGATATTATAGGTGAGAGAGCTGATTTAGCAAGATTACCAAAACCTCCAAAAAGGCTTGAGGAAAAAATATTAACAGCTTTAGAATTGTATGAGCCGGACTACATCTTTATTCATAGGGATGCTGAAAAAATGCTATTATCAGAAAGAGATAATGAGATAGAGATAGCTATTCAAAAAGTAAGAGCAAAAACTGCAGCTACAAATCCTTTTTTTAAGTTGATTCCAATCAAAATGACTGAAGCATGGTTGTTAATTGATGAAAAAGCAATAAAACATGCATCAGGCAATCCAAATTCAAGAATCAGGCTTGATATGCCGTCAATTAAAAATTTAGAGAAAATTTCAAATCCTAAGAGGATACTTGAACAGCTAATAAAGTCAGCCAGTGGATTATCGGGAAGAAGATTGCAATCATTAAACCTTAGAATGCATATTCAATTGGTATCAATGTATATTGACGATTTTTCAGTTTTAGAAGGTTTGGTGGCTTATAAGCATTTTAAAACTCAAGTAATCAGATGTTTTAATAGCTAATAGTATAGGATTATTTCTTTACCATCAGCACTACATTCTCAACATGGTGCGTATGGGGGAACATATCCACTGGCTGCACTTTCTTTAAATCATACTTCTCAGACATCAAATGAATATCGCGCGCCTGTGTTGCCGGGTTACAACTGACGTAAACAACCCGTTCGGGGGAAATTTTCATTACCTGTTCCACAACATCGGGATGCATACCGGCCCGGGGAGGATCAATTATTATTACATCAGGCATTCCATGCACTTCAACAAATGCATCGCTCAAAACATCTTTTATGTCGCCTGAAAAAAATGAGGCATTGCCAATCTGGTTGCCGGCAGCATTCAACCGGGCGTCTTCTATTGATTCCGGCACATATTCAATGCCGATAACCTTTTTGCAAAATGCGGCCACAAACAAGGCAATTGTGCCGGTACCGGTGTATAGGTCGTACACTGTCTCATTGCCGGTTAAAGAGGCAAACTCACGTGTTACAGCATAAAGCTTTAGAGCCTGCCTGGTATTGGTCTGAAAAAATGATTTCGGCCCTATTTTAAAAGAGAGGTTTTCAAATTTCTCGGTGATATACTCCCTGCCTTTGAACAGATGTGTATCGAGATCGCTGATGGTATCATTGCCCTTGGGGTTGATGACATAAAACAGCGAGGTGATTTGCGGAAACGCTCCGGCTAAAAAACCGAGCAAAGCTTTTATCTCACTTTCTTTATGCTCATAAAAAGAAATAAGCACCATCCATTCACCCGAGGTGGTATTTCTAATAATCATGTTGCGTAAAAAACCTTCCTGCTTTACCTGATCGAAAAACCGGTACCCGTTTTCTACAGCAAACGCTCTTACGGCAAGCCTTATATGGTTAGACAGATCATCCTGGAGATAACATTTCCTGATGTCGAGCACACGGTCGAAACGCCCGGGGATATGAAACCCGAGGGCAAACCTGTCTTCAATATCTGCTTTGCTTTTAATTTCCTCGTCAGTTAGCCACCGTTTTTCAGAAAACGTGTATTCAAGTTTATTTCTATAGAAAACCTCGTCATCTGAGGGTATAATGGGCAACAACTGCTGTATCTCAATTTTGCCGATACGTTCGAGGTTATCGGTTACCTGTTTTTGTTTGAATTTTAACTGTTCGCTGTAAGGAAGGTGCTGCCATTTACAGCCGCCACAAACGCCAAAATGCTCGCAGAGAGGCTCTGTTCGGGTATCGGAATACCTGTGGTAGTTTGTTACCACCCCTTCCATAAAATTTTTCCTCTTACGCACAACCCGCACATCCACCACATCGCCAGGTACACATTGAGGCACAAATACAACCATGCCATCATGCCTGCCGATTGAGTTTCCCTCGGCTGCAATATCAATTATTTCAAGGTGTTCGATTAGTAGATATGTTTTCTTTCTTCCCATTTCTTCTTAATGAGTTGCAAATATAGAAAAATGTCCAGAGTTACAGGCTCTGATTTATTTTTATCCAATCACCCCCGAGCCCAGCAGTTCTTCGCCGCTGTACCATGCAGCAAACTGTCCGGGAGTAATTCCACGCTGAGGTTTTTCAAACATTATAAAAATCCCTTTTTCGCGGCAATATAATGTTGCCTTTTGCAGGTTTTGGCGGTACCTTATCCTCACAAGGTAATCGCGGTTTTCTCCCGGCAGCATTCTCAGGTCGTTTCTTAGCCAGTGTACCTCCTTTTTCGGCACAAAAAGCCCTTTTCTGAAGAGTCCGGGATGGTTCTTCCCGTTACCGGTATATATAATGTTATTCTCCACATCGGTGGCTATAACAAACGACTGTTCAGGCCTTCCCCCGATGTTGAGCCCTTTGTTCTGGCCAATGGTAAAAAAATGGGCGCCATTGTGTTTTCCCACAATTTTTCCATCATCAGCACTATAAACGAATGGTGAACATATCTTTTCCAGTGTTGAATCCGACACCTGAAATTCTTTCAGGGCATCACGGGCGACTTGGTATTGCGGTATATCACTGCCGATTTCTATGATATCGCCCTTTTTCACCTGGAGCTTTTGCTGCAGAAAATCAGGCAGGCTGACTTTACCGACAAAACAAATGCCTTGTGAATCTTTTTTCGCCGCGGTGGGCAGTTTTTGTTCGTGTGCAATTTTCCTCACTTCAGGTTTAAGCAATTGCCCAATGGGGAATAGC
>JAWOHT010000140.1:0-14647 GCA_046485045.1 Bacteroidales bacterium | reverse complement strand
CTCACTTGATGTCCAGCTTTTCATATCTCTTAATATGTTTTCTAATTTATTATTATGGCTGCTAATTATCATATGCACATGACTTGTCATAATTATCCAGGCATGAATATTCAAACCTTTGTTTTGTTGACAATATTTCCAACTTTCAATTAGTACATTTTTATATTCATTTCTGATAAATAAATCAATCCGGTAAACTGTTGCGAAACTTACAAAATACAATCCTTCGGGATTATGGAATTTGTATCTTCGACACATGGCTGCAAGACAGACAAAATTACCCTTAGTTACAAGGCAATAGTTATAAGGCACAAGCGGACGCTTGCGCCAGTTTTTTGTTTTTATTATTCATCCTGACAAGCTTGGACTAGTGGGGGGCCAGAGCAAGACTTATTTACTTTGTTTAATACATATTTGTTTTGTATTTTTGTTGAAAAGTTCTTTTACCTGTTGTCTTTACTACATTTATGAAGTAGATAACTTTTGGAAAAAGACTGGTGGGCAATACCAGTTTGAAGCTTAATAACACAATAATTCACAGGATACAGGACATACAGCAATTAGATTCTGAAAACAGGGGCTATTTGTTTGCCCTGATGGATGCTTTCCTGAGAGACTATAAAACAAAAAACAGGCTTATGCCAGGTAAAAATGATTGATTATGCAAAGGGTAATACTTGATATACCGGACAATAGAATAAACTTTTTCATGGAGCTTGTAAATAACCTCGGTTTTAAGAAGGTAAAAAGGCTTTCTGATAATCAAAAAGAGTTTGTTGACGATTTAAAAAGCTCTTTAAATGAGGTTGAACAGCATAGGCAGGGCAAAATAAAATTACAACCGGCAAGGGATTTCTTAAATGAGCTTTAATGTAATCGTTACCACCGGTTTTAAAAAACATGCCAAACGCATTGGTAAAAAGCATCGTTCCCTTAAAGCAGATATTGAAGCTCTTGTTGTTTCCCTTGAACAAAATCCTATACAGGGCGAACCATTAGGCCAGGATTGTTATAAAGTGCGTATGGCCATTACCAGCAAAGGGAAAGGAAAAAGCGGCGGTTCCCGTTTAATTACCTGTGTAAAGGTTATTGACAAAAATGTTTACCTTCTTACCATCTACGATAAATCCGATAAAGAAAATATCTCTGACAAAGAACTCGATGAACTTCTCTTATTGGCAGGGATGCAGTAAAAACAAAAAAGCACAAGCGGACGCTTGCACCAGATGTGGGGTTTATATCTTCTGCTCATGTCTGAAAGGTATTGAAAATCCAACTTATATGCAAGATTATATTTGTTAAGGCACAAACGGACGCGCCAGATAGGGGGATATATGTGATAGTTGACTTTTTTGTATTACACCAAAAACAAAAAATACATGGTTCATTAACATAATGAACCATGTATTTTAAACAGTAGGAAAGATGTTTTCAAAAGTCTATTCAATCATTAGTTTATTTTGATAAATACCATTTTCATGAATAACTTTAATAATGTAAATTCCTTTTGGATGATCCTGTAGGTTAATATCTGTTTCATAACCTGATTCTTGATTTTGAAATACCAATGATCCTGCTAAATTATTGATATAAATGAGTTTTGTTCCCTCAATACCTGCAAAATTCATCTTAATTAAACCATCTGAGGGATTTGGATAGAAATAAATTCCACCGGATAATTCATCACGCAAGTTATCTTCAGGTTCTTCAGAATATTTTTTGGTACTTTTTAGAGCTGCGCAACCTATAAGATCAACCTTTAGACGGGTACCTGTATTGGCCTTAAATCCTGGTATAAGCCGAATATTGCCATTAGCACCGATATGCACAATTGCTGTACCACTAAT
Organism: Bacteroidales bacterium; assembly: GCA_046485045.1. Taxonomy (GTDB): domain Bacteria; phylum Bacteroidota; class Bacteroidia; order Bacteroidales; family UBA10428; genus JAFGPL01. Next base: position 12,800 of record JAWOHT010000140.1, on the reverse strand, counting down.
TTTGTTGCCTGCTGTAATAGAATTACTTGCTAAAAAATCACGTGTCCCTGAAGATACATCGTGGGTGGGCGAAACAAGTGTTCTATCAGTTTCACAGCATCCTCCTGCTGTAACAGGTTTTACGGCACTGGCAGGAGATTCATATCCTTTATTATCCTTTGCTTTAACTGTCATACTGTAAGTAGTACATGGGGTAATACCTCCTGTTATGGATAGATAAGTGTTTGAGGTTGGAGAACCATAAGCTGCATCATTTTTAAAAACCTGATATGTAACAGGATCTCCATCTGGATCTACGACAGCATTCCATGATAATTTAAATGAAGTATTTGTTATGTTTGATGCGGTTAATCCTGTTGGAGACGGAGGAGCTTGATTTGGAATTTCATACTGAATTACCAATACTGAGGATGATATATCAAAACTCATCCATTTTTGATAATCACTTTCATTGATATTTATTAAGGCTAGCTCAAGTTGTTGTTTGTTAATAAAATTTTTGTCGAGTGATATTTCTGTCAATTGATTGTAAGTTAAGCTTACATTCGCAGCAAGTAAATTGGTCTGAGAAGAATTAGTCATTCCTTCCCATGATCTGTCCCAAGTAACTCCCAATTTTCTAATATTAATTTTGCTTATTTCATCACCAGGATTATAATTATAATCTATTACTTTAAGTCTTAATTTTACATTGGTTATTGTACCATTTGAAGGTACATCATAATTATATTTTAAATAGGTTCTATCAGTACGGAGAATAGAAGGATTATGTTCTTTTCTTCCAACCGCGATAAAATCATCATATATGAATGTAAAATATTCTACACCATTATATTGTCTTTCATATGTGAGACGATCATACTCTTCATGTAATGGTATTTCCAATGTAATAATCGCTGCATCTGAATTTAGTATAGAAATATATAGTGCAATTATTGTCACTATAAATTTCTTATTTAATATGTTATTCATAGAATTCATTATTTTTTGTTTTCCAATTCCTGGAATCTCTTTTCCAAATCAATAATATAAAGCGTCAGCTCCTCAATTTTCTTAAGCAGTATGGCATTCATTTCGCCAAGTTTAAGCCCGTTTTCTTCAACTTCTTTGGCGGATGGTACTTCGGGGAGGTGGCCGTTTTCAGAAATAAAATCAGCTACTTCTTCTATCGTGCGAAGTTTATAATCTTTAGTAAATACATAATCAGACCACGGAAAGACTTTGACTTCCACTTCGGTAGCCAGGATTTTACCATTTACTGCAAGTTTGCCATCACCAAAGTTTGTGGTACCTATACCTACATTGCCACTAAAATAACCATTCCCTTCAAAATACCCGGCATAACTACTCTGCCCCGTTGCTTTCCCGTATATAGCTCTAGCATAATTTGAAGATGTTATTGCGAATACACTATAAGCATTTCCAACATTGTTTTCAGCATTGAAATATCCGCCATAACTAATTCCATCATAAGAATTGTTTGCTACAGTTTTTAATCCATACGCATCACCCATGCCATATGTGTTCTCTACATTTAAATCCATTCCATATACATGTCCACTACCAGAATTTGTCAGATCAATCTTTTCTCCTCTAACTTCTGCGCTTGTGTTTAAACTTTTGGACACATGCAAATAGGCACTGGGGGTGGCTGTTCCGATTCCTACATTACCATTATTATAATCATAATAAATATTGTTTCCATTTTGTTGCCATAATGAAGAAGGTGGCTGCGGTGGCGTAGTTCCACCCTGGGCTTCATAGGAAGCATCCCAACCTCCACGGGTAACACTACCATCAGTAGTAAAAACAATCAACATCTGGTTGGCTGATGAAGTAACCGGTGGTGGGTAATCTTCTGCATCTCCAGAAAAACTACCAAGTAAAGGGCTGCTTGCCGTTGATCCATCATAAATCTTTACAAAATCGTATGAATCTTCAGTATGGAAATAACTGAAGGTTAAGGCGATTGTATAACCCGCTGGCACACTTATAAGTTTTTCACAATTAAGATTATTATCATAAAGATTATCTCCACTTCCGTCACTTATCGATCCAGTAAGGTTTGTGTAAGTTTCGTTTACACATGATTGTCCATATAATTTAAAATGTTCCATTGATATACTATTGATTATCAATATAGAACATAAAAAGATAAATTGTTTGATGTTTAAATGTTTCTTCTTCATAGTTTTGATTTTTAGGTGTTAATTGTATATTTTACTTTTTGTCTATAAGGGTATCTCTAAAAATTTGTCTTTTTGATGCCATTATTTGTTTCAAATATAAACGAAATTGTTTATTAATTCAATAATTAAATCCGAAATATTTTTGATAAGGTTCGTATTTAATTAAATATAAGCGGTTTTAAGTTTATTTAAACATAAAATAAATGCATAATAATTAACTGGAATTGCGTTAAAATTCAATATTTAATTCAACTTTGGATATTGTAAATCAAATTAAATGATTGAAATTCTATCATAGGTCATACTCAATGTATTTTTCAATCAATCTGTTTACCGGGTATCGGTGAATATCATTTGTATTCACCAACAGATAATTATCTTTCAGAAAATGATTGGTTTTCTGAATCTCAATCCTGTAAAACCTGGCATAGATTTTCTGGTGGGTCAGCAGGTGTTTAAATACTTTTGAAATATTCACTATTCTGATATCCCGGGTATCACCCAGCATTTTTTTCCAGGTTGCCGAACCAATAATATCTGTTTCACACCCCGGTTCTTTGCCTTCAATAAGGGGAAACTCATACAGCATTTTCCATATATCGTTGCCGGTGCGCTGTTTCAGGTAAATACTGCCGTTATGGCAGATAACAAGATAATTGAAAAACCTGTCTGTGGTCTTTGTTTTTTTGCTTTTTACCGGCAGCTTGTTTACCTTATTATTATTAAAGGCTATGCAACCATGTTTTAAAGGACAATTGTCACAAGCGGGGTTTACCGGTGTGCATTGCAGCGCTCCGAACTCCATCACGGCCTGGTTATGGTTGCCCGGGTTTTTATGGTCGAGCAATGCAGATGCATGCCCTTCGAATATTTTGTTTGCGGCCACAGAACCTGCCGGGACTTCGATGCCATAATACCTTGATAAAAAACGGTAAACATTGCCATCGAGCACGGCCACAGGTTCGTTGAAGCATATAGATGCAATGGCGGCGGCGGTGTAGGGGCCAATACCTTTCAGCTTAAGCAGCGATTTATAACTGTCGGGGAAACACCCGTTATATTCATTCGCGATTACACCGGCAGTGTTGTGCAGGTTCCTGGCCCTGCTGTAGTATCCCAGTCCCTGCCATAATTTCATTACCTCATCAGGGGGCGCACCAGCCAGTTTTTTCACATCGGGGTATTGCTCAACGAGTTTTAAATAATAGTTCAACCCCTGTTCCACACGGGTTTGTTGCAAAATAATTTCAGACAGCCATATTTTATACGGTGATTTTGTATTTCGCCACGGAAGCTCCCTTTTCCGCTGAGCATACCAGAAAGAGAGGGTTTCGGTGACTGTCATATAACCTGTTGTTAAAAATTAATTATGAAAATATCACAAAAATAATGGTTTACTATTTTATTTATCGCAAGAAAGTATATATATTTGCAGTTCATAAAAAAATGCATTGTAAATAATTGATAATTAAAGAATTTAAAAAATGACGAAAGCAGATATTGTAAACGACATTGCAAAAAACACGGGTATTGAAAAAATAACTGTGCAGAAGACAGTAGAAGCTTTTATGGAAGCTGTAAAAGATTCATTAGTAGCAAACAAGAATGTCTATCTGAGAGGATTTGGCAGCTTTATCGTAAAGAAAAGAGCGAAGAAAACTGCAAGGAACATCTCAAAGAATACAACCATTGTTATTCCTGAGCATAAGATTCCTTCTTTTAAACCGGCAAAGTCTTTCATTGGTAAAGTGAAAGCAAACGTTAAATAATTTGTAGAATTTTTCAACAGGATCTGATAACATGCCTAGCGGAAAAAAGCGTAAGAGACATAAAATGTCTACTCATAAACGTAAAAAACGTTTAAGGAAGAACCGGCATAAAAAGAAGAAATAGTCTTTTTTTTTGAAATATTATTGTTTTAGCAGAATAAACCTAAAGTATATAAAGCTTTAGGTTTATTGTGTTTGAATATTTGGTGTCTCGCAAAAATGAATACCAATTCTTACAATATGGAGGAAAGGTGAGTAAGGAACTTATCATTGATGTTACTTCCAGTGATATTAGCATTGCACTCTTAGAGGACAAGAAATTAGTTGAGCTTAACAGGGAAAAAAGCAATTTAAAGTTTTCAGTTGGCGATATCTATCTGGGACGTGTTAAGAAGGTTATGCCTGGCCTCAATGCAGCATTTGTTGATGTGGGCTATGAAAAAGATGCATTTCTTCATTACCTTGACCTTGGCCCACAGTTCAGGTCGCTTCATAAATATCTTGAATTTACTCTCAAACGCAAGGGCAAGATATTGCAACTGCAGAAGTATAAACGAGAAAGAGATATTGACAAAGACGGAAAGATTGCCGATGTTCTTACGGCAGGCCAGCTTGTAATTGTGCAAATTGCCAAAGAGCCCATCTCTACAAAAGGGCCGAGGCTTACATCAGAAATTTCAATTGCCGGCAGAAATATCGTTTTGCTCCCATTCAACGACAAGGTCTCGGTATCGCAAAAAATAGAATCAAGAGAAGAGAAAAACCGTTTAAAGACACTGCTGCAAAGCATTCGTCCGAATAATTACGGAATAATCATAAGAACTGTTGCCGAAGGGCGCAAGGTGAAAGACCTTGATGCCGAACTAAGGGGACTCCTTAAAAAATGGGAATCGGCATTCGAGTTGTTGAAAAGTGTTAATCCCCCCCAGCTTTTCCTGGGAGAACTAAACAGAACATCGGCAATCTTAAGGGATTTGCTTACGGTGTCGTTTAACAACATCCATGTAAACAACGAAAACATATACCGGGAGATAAAAGATTATATTCAAACCATAGCGCCTGAAAAGGTCAGGATTGTGAAACTCTATAGGGGGGCACAGTCAATATTTGAGCATTTTGGTATAGAAAAGCAGCTAAAGGCTTCCTTTGGCAAAACTGTTTCTTTTAAAAACGGCGCTTACCTTATTATTGAACATACCGAAGCATTACATGTAATAGATGTAAACAGCGGTAACCGTTCTAAATCGGCCAGCGATCAGGAGACAACTGCCGTGGAGGTAAACATTGCCGCAGCCGAAGAGATTGCGCGCCAGTTAAGGCTGCGCGATATGGGCGGTATCATTGTTGTTGATTTTATTGACATGCATACCGCCGAGCATAAACAAAAAGTCAATGAAAGAATGCGGGAAGCCATGTCTGAAGACAGGGCCAAGCATACCTTGCTGCCACTCAGCAAATTCGGCCTTATGCAGATTACACGTCAGCGCGTGCGGCCCGAAATGCACATAAGCACCAATGAGAAATGCCCTACCTGCAGCGGCACCGGAGAAATCTCACCAAGCATCCTATATGTTGATAAAATCGAATCGCACATTCAATCTGTTCTTGCAACTAAAAAACAATCAGGGCTGATTCTTAAAATACATCCCTATGTAGCAGCATTCATGCTAAAGGGGATTGTTTCCTGGCGATTGAAATGGTGGCTTAGAACAAAGTGCTGGATAAAAATACTTCCCATCTCTTCGTACGATTTCCTCGAATACCATCTTTTTAACACCCAGGGCGAAGAATTCATGCAATGACGTTATCAAAATGCTGACTTTTCAGACGGCCTCAGTGTTAATTCTTGTTAAATATTTTCAAATGTATATATTTACATATGTTTGATGTAAATGTTTTTTGTATTTTTGTCCCCATGCATCAAACTTCGAAAAAAATGAAACCTGTTTTTGGCTCAATCTTAATAACAATTGTACTTCTTCAAGGCGCTGTCGCGCAGGTGTTGAATCCCGTGAAATGGACATTCGCAGCCGAAAAAGTCAGTCAGGTCGAAGCAGACCTTGTTTTTCATGCATTGATAGATGAAGGCTGGCACTTGTACGGCCTTAATATGCCCGAAGGCGGGCCATACCCGGTTTCTTTCAATTACGACACCATCTTGTTTGATATTGCAGGAAAACCGCGTGCGATTATTAAACCTGTGGTCAAACTTGATGATATACTTGAACTTGAACTCGAGATGCTTGACGGCAAAGGATTATTCAAACAACGTATCAAACGCCTTACACCAAAAGAGTTTACCGTTACCGGCTATGTTGAATATATGGCCTGCAACGACCGCACCTGTACGCCCCCCATTGAAGTACCATTTGCCATTAAAATTGATGCGTCTGAAGAACATACCACAACCGCTGTGTCTTCTGTTAAAACAGGGCAGCAGGAAAATATAACTGTTGCACCGCCTGACACCAATATGATAGAAGATGCTGCAACGCAAACCGCTGTTAATATTCAGGAAGATGCACCCGGAGCCACTGATGCCGGTGAAAGAAAGAAATCGTTGTGGGGCATTGTGCTGCTTTCTTTAATTGCCGGGTTGGGCGCTCTTCTTACACCTTGCGTATATCCAATGATACCCTTAACGGTTTCGTTTTTTATGAGGGGAAACAAATCAAGGGTTACCTCAATAACAGAAGCCCTGGTTTTCGGGTTTTCGATCATACTCATATACACGCTCCTCGGGGTACTTGTTTCGCTCTTTAAAGACCCTAACGCGGTGAATGCGGTAAGTACGCACTGGCTGATGAACACGGTGTTTTTCTTGGTTTTTATTGTTTTGGCGGCATCGTTTTTCGGCCTTTTCGAGTTGGTATTGCCCGGCAAAATAGGTAATTCCATTGACAGTAAGGCAGACAAGGGAGGCCTGGCCGGGGCATTTTTCATGGCGCTTGGCATGACCATTCTTTCTTTCTCATGTACCGGCCCCATTGTAGCCGGATTGCTTATTAAAGCATCAGAAGGAGAGGTTCTTGAACCCGTTGCAGGCATGTTTACTTTCGGGCTGGTTTTTGCCATCCCGTTTACCCTTTTTGCTGTCTTTCCTTCGTGGCTGAAAGGTTTGCCCAAGTCGGGCGGCTGGCTTAATTCAATAAAGGTGTTTTTCGCATTTATTATGCTGGCATTTTCATTTTATTTCCTGAATAAAATAGACCAGGCATATCACCTGAATATTTTAACACGCGAAATCTTTATCGGTTTCTGGATAGTTGTTTTTACACTGCTGGGGTTCTATCTTCTTGGCAAAATACGGTTTGCCCACGACAGTGAAACTGGTTCTATCAGTGTCCCAAGGTTTTTAATTGCTGTTGTCGTATTCACATTTGTATTATATCTTGTTCCGGGACTATTCGGCGCCGACCTTAAAGGAATCGCGCCCCTGCTCCCTCCGAAAGAGGCGCAGCAGTTTGATCTTACCACCAAAAGCCATAATGCTGCTGTTATAAATCAAGACGATGCATTATGCGGCACGCCCAGGTATGCAGACATGCTTCATTTGCCCCACGGCCTTAAAGGCTATTTTGATTACGACGAGGCCCTGGCCTGCGCCAGAGAGAAAAACAAACCAGTATTGATTGATTTTGTAGGCCATACATGTGCCAATTGCAAGAAGATGTATGAGAATGTATGGTCGCATCCGGAAATATTGAACCTGTTGCGTGATAAGTTCATTATCGTGGCCCTGTATACCGATGATAAAACAAGGCTGCCTGAAGATGAATGGGTTACCTCTGTGAACGATAACCGGTTGAAAAACACCATAGGTAAAAAGAACGTTGATTTTCAGATTTCGAAATTCGGTTCAAATGCACTGCCCCTTTATGCAATCGTTAATGCCGACGGAAATATCATTACAGAAAAAAGATTTTATGTCTATAACCCGGATATTGAAAGTTTTAAAAATTTTCTCGAAAACGGACTGAAGAATTTTGGGAAATAATCTGGATATGCAGGAAAAATTTTGAAATTCCCCAACGCTGGCACGATCTTGCAGCTCGCGCTTATATCTATTAACCTCGTGAAAAACAGTAATGTAAAAAACAGGCAATTTTAGCAACAACACAATAAACCCATTGAGCTTTGGAGCAACGAGGTAATAGACCAGAAATTAGAATATATTCATAATAATCCGGTTAAAGCAGGATTTGTAACTGAACCTCAACATTGGAAATACAGTAGTGCTGCTGATTATTGTGGTGTTTGTAGACACGAGCTGCAAGCTCGCGCCAGCAAAGGGAGTTCTTACAAAAATTTATTAAATACATTTGCCATCAACTCCTGTTCATTTTTGGGAAGCTGATACATGTTTGCTACATTTCGCCACCTGCTGACTGATCTCTTCACCTGGTCTATTATTTTTAACCCACGCTCTTTATTTAACCTGAAAAAATCAACCACTTCAAGAGGAATGTCCAGGTTAAGGGAATTATCATCCAGTGAAATATTAAGGGATAAACCGGTACCATACTCATTTGGATTAATATCAAATGCAGGAGAAAGAATCCATCCTTTTTCTGTCAGTATAAAGCCATGGTTTCGCAGGTGATCATCTGTATTGGATACAAAAATATTAAAGACGATTCTCCTCCATAATTCTTCCATATCTTTGTTGATATTGGCCCCATTATTTGTCAGAAAATCAGCTATTTCAATATAACTGGCCCCCTCGTTGTAATTTTCACCATCGTGATAACCCAGCATTGTCATTGCGGAGGCATAATGAATTCTTTCGCCATTTGAAGTCCGGTCAAATCTTTTTGTAAGGAATGTATGATATCTACCTGAAAACTTCTGAATTTTTGATTCTGCAATATTTATACCTGCACTTCCGGCCAGATCATTAACCACCATTTCCCAGCCTCCAACGTCTTTATTATCGCTTTTGCCGGGGAATTTAGCAATCCATAGTCTTTTTTCATTATCCAATACGCCTGCTTTTGGTCTTGCCCCTCCCAATGATGAACCCGGATTTACAAGCATCATAAGCCATTTTATATAATCCGGATGATCAACCACTTCATCATCTTCAAGCTTTAAGCTGATTTGTTCAAGTTTTCCGATTGAAGTCCAGGGTGGTGAAGCAAGTTCTTTATTATCATTCAGAAATGGGCCATCAGTATCTTCTTTAAACCGTAATGCCCCCATGCGATGGCCATCGAAAACACCGAGCAGGTAATCAGATTCACGCAGGGTTATGGGGCTTCTTTCTTCTGTCCTTGCCAGAGCAGCTTCACTTCTCTTCATTAATAATCTACCCCACCTGTCAGGTGAAGAATCAAGAAACAGACCAAAATTGGCTTTTTCCTCCCGTGCATATTGTGATCCGGAATATAACTGCAATTCAGGATCAAGAATTTGTGAATACTGTGATTTAAGCCAGGTATCAGCATAGCTGAATGAGAATATCTCCTTGCCTCTTGTGTATTCTGTTTTTAATTCCCCCATATAAACCGGGTCTTTCATACCAACCCAATGGGCATAAACATATATGATCTTATGATTACTTCTTGTTTCCATCAGCAGGGTAATTCTTTTTCGTTTTCGGGGCTCTTTCTTTAACCGTCAGCATTGCATCCTGTAACCTTCTGCCCAATTCATCATCTTTAGCAAGATTATGAATGTCCTTCTCAAGGCCAAGGACAAATAATACCTTGATGTAGGCTCCAATACTTACATTTGGATTTCCCTTTTCAACAGATACCAATGTAGGCCTGCTGATATTAGCCCGCTCTGAGACCTGCTGAGTGCTGTATTTTCTTCTCAGTCTGGCAAGCCTTATGTTCTCACCAAGAATTGAAGCAGCCTTTTGTGCTTTAGGTAACAAAATAGTACTTTTCTTCATAATGTTAAATATAATTTACAAATATATATGTTTTTGTAAAATATATTTAATATTATTTATTTTTTCGAGATTAATCGGTTTCAATGGATCATTATCTCGAATGAAGCATCATCAAACGTTCATTGTTTGCTGAATACTTAACTACCTGTAATCAGCAATATCTGGCGGTGCCTGTTTTTTTATAATTTGGGTGTTTGCGGTTTTCTTGTCCGATGCGCGAAAGAAGCCGATTGCACCGTTGCTGACATTAGATACAGCATTGGCAGGTGGCCCGTCCCAGGGGCTTCCTTTCCAGACTGTCTCCAGAAGCAATCCGATTAAAAAATCGTTATATGCTTTTGATATTGAATACATTTCAACCATAACATGTGTGGTGTCATTTACAATTTCTGCTTCAGGAATAAAAAATATTTCAAAGTCTTTTATATAGCTGCCGTCAACAAAGTCATCGCTGGTGAATACACTTTCCTGCAACGAATCGTTAATATGAACATTATCAAGATATAAGTCCCAAAGGTAATAATGGCCCAATCCTTCGGGTTCATAACCGTAATATGTAATGTAATAACCTTGTGTAAGCCTACCGGCATTCGGATTAAAACCTGCTGAGTAAACCGGCACCAATGAATCTATCTCTGGCAAACCGACGATTTTGTCCGATGCTGTGAAAAGCGAGTCATTTTTTAACCGGATGTTCAGGGTATATGTTTTTCCGATTTCTCCGTAAACATCAGAATTGGTTTTGTAGATACCCGGTTCTGCTTCATTCAGTGTAATTGTGTTTTCACCATCGCTTATTGTTACCATAGCGCCGGTTTCCATAATTTGTGGCCCTTTTTCGAAGAAATCGTTCCACCGCGACAGGGTAACAGTGTGTGTAGTGGTATCGGTGGTTATCATTCCCTCAACCACCAGTTTTTGTTCGTTACTGCCTTCAATGTCAATATCCATGTATTCTTCGCATGCTGCAAGTGACAATAAACTGATGAGGATAATTACTAAATTCTTCATTTAAGTAGATGTTTAAAATTTGAAATTGTATGTGAACGATGGAATTATAGGAAACAGGTAGAGCTTAACAACATCAACCCCGTCCTGTACATTTTCATTTTCATTGCCATTCATGTTCCTTCTCAGCGCCCTGTCTCTGAAGTAAATGGCAAAAGCGTTGTGCCGGTTGTAAGCATTGTAAACCGATATGTTCAGGTTGCTTTCGATTCCAAAAATCCTAAAATTGTATGTTGCCGAAAGATCGAGCCTGTGGTAGCTTGTACCGGGTATTCTCACAGCATTTCTGTCAGAAAAGTAAGGTATCCAGACATTGTCATAATAGAATCCGCCTTTGGGCACGGTAACAGGAATAGCAGATGAATAAACCCAGTTTGCAGAAAAGGTAAATCTTTTGTTAAGCTCATAAGAAAGTACCACAGATATATTGTGCGGTTTGTCGAATGGTGCAGGGTATTTTTTGCCATTGTTTACCTCAGGCACATCGCGGATAACCCTTGACAATGTATAGCTTACCCATCCGTTAAATTTACCGGATGATTTTTTCAGCATAAATTCCAGACCATAGGCTTCAGCATCTCCTATCCTCAATTCACCTTCAAGAAACATATTGGGTACAAGATATGCATGGTCTTTAAAATCTATAATATTGTCATATTCTTTATAGTAAGCTTCAACCGAAGTTTCAAACCTGTTGTTGCCGAAATTTCTGAAATAACCTGCTGCCACCTGGTCAACCCGTTGCGGTTTGACGTTTGGGCCGCTTAAAAACCACAGATCGAGCGGGAATGTTGCTGTTGAGTTAGATGCCAGGTGCAGGTACTGAAACATTCGGTTATAACCTGCTTTCACCGAACTTTTTCGGTTTATTTTATACCTTATACCTAAACGAGGCTCCAGGCCCGAATAGCTTTTGAAAATATCTCCTGATTTGTAAAACAAAGTATCAATAACCTTATGGTTTTCATTGTACTTATGGATTGTAGCTTTGCCGATGTTGTTGAAAACAGTGTAACGAATGCCGTAATCAAGTCCGAATCGTTCGCCGATCGTCTGTTCATTGCCGATAAATGCTGAACTTTCTATAGCGTATGCATAAGGAAATTTGATATTGCTGATAAAGCTTTCACCTATTGATTCTGAAACTCCCGGTTTAAGTGTATGGTAAATACTCTGCACTCCGAAACTCAGTTTGTTGGACAGACTCAGGTAGTATGTATAATCGGCCTGCAGGCTGTAATCAACAATATGCGAAGTCCACTTAAAACCATCGCTTCCTTGCGGCACTCCCAGGCTGTAACTAAAGTCGCTGTACAACAGGGTAAAGTTTGAGAAAAGCTTCCCGTTATAAATATGGTTCCATCTTATGGTACCTGTGGCATTGCCGTAATCCATCTGAAAGAAATCACTGAATTTATTTACATCCCGTCCGAAATATCCGGAGACATATACCCTGTCATTTTCGCCTACAATCCAGTTAAGCTTTGCATTCAGGTCGTAGAAAAAAATGGTACTTTTTTTTGCAGTGCTGTCGGTTGCAAAAGGCAGCATAAGGTCTGCATAGGTTCTTCTTCCCGATACAATAAACGAAAGTTTGTTTTTTACTATCGGACCTTCAAGAGTCAGACGGCTTGAAATCATGCCTATACCTCCCTCTCCCGAGAATTTCTGGTTGTTGCCCTCTCTCATTCTTACATCGAGTACCGAAGATAACCTTCCACCATATTTTGCAGGAATAGCGCCCTTGTACAACTCAACATTTTTAATGGCATCTCCGTTGAATACCGAAAAGAATCCAAACAGGTGTGCGGGATTGTAAACTGTGGCTTCATCAAGTAAGACAAGGTTCTGGTCGGCATTGCCGCCACGCACATAAAAACCGCTTGAACCTTCAACGCTGCTCTGCACTCCGGGCAATAACTGGATAGATTTTAT
>JAWOHT010000101.1:0-5472 GCA_046485045.1 Bacteroidales bacterium | reverse complement strand
GGACACGGTCCTGAAGTGGGTGAAGAAGGGTAAGCTCCCGGCCACCCGCACGGCGGGAGGCCATTACCGCATCGCCTTGCCGGACCTGGAGCCCTTCATGGCGGGCTTCGGCCAGAAGCCGGAGGCTACGGGAGGCAATGGTACCTCGGGCTTTTAGTTCATCACTTATGTCAGGTTTGTTTTTGGTGAAGAACATTATTTCATACAAGTCGCCACATAACTGTACCGGGAACCCGTTAACAGACCTGATCTCAAAAGAGCCCCCTCCCAGAGAAACAGCAACTATCTGAACCATTTTTTTTGAGATCCCCCAGAGGGTAAGTCGCACTGTGTTGGCATGCTCTGTCGGGAACGAGCTTATCTGATATTCGATTATAATTCCTTTTTCACGGGCATAACTCTCCGTAACTTTCATTCTTTCATCGGTAATTTCAAGTCCCAGCAGTCCGCCGTCAATTCCCATTGTAGTTCCCTGTTCGCGATAATTCGGGGCCCAGGCTCCGTTGGTGTCAAACTCTGTCAGCGCTTTCTCCAACGGTTCGTTTAATATATCCAGTGCGATTCTGGCAATCCGCCATGAAGCCGCCGTGTGTGAACTGGAAGGCCCCCGCATCACAGGCCCTATCACGTCATTAAGTATGCCAGGTAATTTCTTCATCTTCGATTTTATCAAAATTTGAAAGTATTCCTGTGATTAATTAAGTGGAAACCGATACAATCTATTATTCGGAAAGCTTGATTTCAAACCCAAATACTTGCTCCAGCGAGCAATTGTAAATATCGGTTGCTACTGCATAATCCTGTATTGCCACACCTACACTTTTAAAAATGGTGATTTGATCTTCCGACTCCCTGCCTGCAATTCTATTTAGAAGAAAATCGCCGATTTCACCCGCAATATGGTTTTCACCGAAAATTCCTTCCAGAATCGGTTTTATCAGGTCACCGCTTTCTTTCAAACAGGGTTCTGTATGGTCTAGAAAAACTCTGGCATCTCGGATTAGCCACGGATCAAGTTCCTGCATGTGTGGTTGGAAAGAACCAATTGCGTTAATATGTGCACCCTTTTTAACATCTTCTCGTTTGAAAAGCGGAGCCGTTGCATTGGTGGCAGTACAAATAATATCAGCCTCCTTTAAGATGGAGGTATCTTCACAATATACCATTTCCAGGTTTAATTTTCCCTGCAGCTCCTCTATAAACCGGGAGGCGCGGTTTCTATTTTTATCGAAAACCAGAACTTTTTTGATATCACGTTCACACATGATGGCCTCAACCTGGGTTCTTCCCTGCTCACCACATCCAAACAGAGCCATAGTATCAGCATTTTTGGCGGCAAAAAAACGTGTTGCCAGCCCACTTGCAGCTCCCGTCCGGAGTGCAGTGATGTACCCGCCATCCATTATAGACATGATTTCTCCGGTACCCGAGTCTATCACCATAACAATACCCTGAATTGCAGGCTTTTCCGGGATAGAGCTTTTTTCACGTTGCGTAATAAATTTAACGGCAACCTGTTTCTCCTTCTCAACGAAAGCAGGTTTAAAAAGCATCAACAATTCTGTGTCCGGGAGCCGGGTTACAACGCGCATGGGAACATAACATTCACCTGATGACAATGAGGAGAATGCGCGTTCCATAGCATCAATTGCCTGCTTCATTGAATAATACTGCTTTATTTCTCCAGCCTTTATTATCCGCATAGGTTTTCCTTATTATCTGGCCACTTTCCGCCGGAGAAAACTGAACACATCATAGTTGGTCTTTTAAAGAGAGCTTTCTCATTGCAAAAAGTGTTTTAACAAATTTATCTTTTTTGGTTCATTATTTTCAGGTTTTCATGTCTTTCCCTGGTCTTTTTCAGAGACTCTCCCCGGAGCTCTCTCGGGAGAGGATTACGGACGATCCGGTCGGGTATGGCATCAGGGTGAAAAGATTGCACTTCGCCGGTTGGCAGATCACATGAAGGTTTGATCTAAATGCTGGAAATATGTAAATCTTTTAAAAGATTTTGTAACACTCTTCTATTCAAATTGACCCATCTTTCACAAATTATATTTTACAGGCGCCGAATTCGAAAAGCCTTAGGGGTAGACACACAAACTAAAATCAATGAAAAAAGAATTCTCATTTGCATTCATCCTGATTCTGTTCTTTTCTTGTTTAAACGCACAGGAGAGAATTGTAAAAGTTGATTTTGAATCGGGATCCTTTTACAACAATCCCAAAATCCCGTTTGATGAACCATTTGTGATAATGGGAGAAACCGGGAGCGATATTGAGTTTGTGAAAGTAAATATTTTCTATGAAGGGAAAAACTATGTTCTGCATTCCTTTGTATGGAACAGAACTGAGAACAACACCTCGGGGACCTTTAATATTGTTGTTCCTCCCATGCTGAGATCCAACACAAAATACGACTTTGATGTTGTTATTTATAAACTGTTAACAAAGACACAAAAAGAAGATTTACTTAAAGATGTAGAGGAGCGAACCCGGTTTCTGTTAATAAATAGCATGTATTTTGACGGGAAAAATGTAATAGTTAATAAGCCCACAGATGTTTACAATAATTTAGGTCAACTCATCAGCGAGTCGCTCAGACATTATGAGTCAAAGAATTCGATCCCCATACAGGCTCCCTCCTCCCTGGTACTGGAGGAGTTAAAAAAGCAAAGTGATTTCAGATTCGGCAGGTTTTTCAAAAGGGCATCCCGTATTGAAAGAGATGATATTGCGAATAAATTCATTACTGAAAAGGTGGAGTATCTTCTCAGTCTTATCAGCTCTGAACTTGCTCCCTTTGTAAACAGCCAGTTGGTGCAACATCACAGGCAGGCAAACATCAAGAGCGTGGAAACAGATAATGAACGCTTTACGTTGCCGGTAAATATTGGTATGTATGCATGGGACAAAACTATAAGCATAAGCAATACATCTGTACATAATATCAATTTCACGCCAGGGGCTGGTTTAACAATACCTTTCAACAATAAAAGCAGGCTGATTTCAAGAACTCGTATGTTCGATTCTTTTGGTTTTTCTGCCGGTGTATTGTTTCAACCTGTCGTTGATAGTAGCGGTAATGAATTTGTAACCCCGGGTATAAACCTGCCATTTTATACTGGTCTGGGGTTCCGGGTATTTAAAGTAGTCCGCCTTAACGCAGGAGTGCTCATATTAGGTGAAAAAGGGAATCAGGACTTTAATAATTTATCCGTATTACCAACTGCAGGATTGGCCTTAGAACTTAACCTATGGATGGGAATAAAAAAGTAAGAGGGATTGTTTTTACAGGTATTATTGCGCTTGCCATAACTGCCTGTAAGGTTCATCAACCGGGTTACGTAAGTTTATATGTAGACAATTCAATATCAGTCAATGACACTATTGATCGCGGTGAAGGGCCACTGGACATGGTGGATACTGCCATGACCCATGTAATTGATAAAACAGCTGGCATTGAGGCTGAGCTGACGGATCTTTCGCGCCCTTCAGCAGAACTATTCAAAATATCTTCTGACACAGCTTCTCAGCACGAAGCAAATGAATTGCTTAAAGCTATTACTGACTCAATTCAACTGCTGAGTCGCCAGATAATTGAGCTTCAAAATCAACAGGTCTTTAAACCTGATACGAATTTACCGGGAAAAATAATCCACAAAGTCCAGCAACCTGACAGTCTGCAACCTGAATCTGAATTGAAGCAACTGATTCAAGTAAAAGACGATACGATTGCCATGTTGCGCAATCAGGTGACTATACTTAATAACTCTGCCGGCCTGAAAGCAGATACTGTTTACATTACAAAAGAAATCGTAAAGCTGCTCAAAGGAGACAGCATTCAAGCAGACTATGAAACCACCCGGCTGCTGCAGGCCAAAAACGACACTATCGCTGTTTTGCGCAATCAAGTGCATGAACTTAAAGACAACAGCAGCATAAAAACAGATACTATTTATATATTCAAAGAAACAGCAAAATTGCCTGTCGCAGAAAGCCGGCAATCCGACCTCATGATCTTGCAACTGATTAAGGTTAAGGACGAACAAATTCAAATGTTGCAGAACCAGTTAAACGCCTTGCAAATTGCAGCCGCCACAACACCCCAACAAAGTCAGATTACCTGGGAACCGGCAAAGGCACAGCTTCCGGCCAGTCCGCAAACCGACCATCTGACCCTGCAACTGTTGCAGACTAAAAACGATACAATACTTTTTTTGCGAAGCCAGCTGTACAATCTGCGACTCCAATCAGCCACAAAAGATACAGTTATTGTGGAAAACGAGGGCAAAGACATCCAACCCGCAAAAGAACTTGTTTTCGAACAGGAAACATCTGACCTTTTTCAGGCATTGCAAGACACTATGCAGATGCTTAAAAATCTGGTTCTAAGCCTGGAAGAACAAATTATACCAGCCATGGATACTACAGCTCTTTCCAGTCATGATAAAAAAGATGTTCCTTCCCCGGCGATAACAGATACCATCCTGCTGGTTGCATTTTACGAAATGGGAGAAATCAAACCACTGAAGGAAGAATCGATTTTGCAACAAATAAAAGAATTGTGCAGCAATAGAAACGTGACGAAAATAGTACTTTCGGGATATACTGATAGTTCAGGTAATGAATTAATAAACAAAGAAATCACAAATACTCGCCTTAACTATTTATTGGAAAACATTATTCCATGGATTGCGAAGGAGAAAGTATTTTTTCAGAACTTTGGTGATGCTTTTGCATCAGACAGGGTAGTGATTGAGGAACGCAGAATTGAAATAATAATATACACAAAATACAAAACAGGAAAAACACAATAACTATGTTCTTGAATTTGCTGCAAAAAACTTAGCAGATCCAGGCAGGTTTGATCCTATAAAAACAATCAAATATAAAATTATGACAACGAAAGAAGAAAGTACAAATTCCGGCAAAAATACACCGGCAAAGGACCAAAAGCCGGTTAGCAGTTCAAGGGGTAAAGCATCGGATTTCCTCAGAAGGCATATTGCTGCAGTGGTATTAGCCATTATTTTAGTTCTGGTTATTATTTGGTTTAGTGCAAAGATTGCCAACAATAAGGATCATTTTGAAAATGAAAAAACCCAACTCATTACACAGTACGAAACCGAGCGCGATAGCCTGCAAATTAAAAATTTAGAGTTCCAGTCAACTGTTTTCTCGTGGTCAATTCGAAGCGAGCTGCTGAGAGATAACATGGAGAACCTGAACCAGCTGTTAACGATATTTGTGCAGGAATCGGCCGCCAATCTGGTTCAAATAGTTAACCCCGAAACGAGGGAGGTTATGCTCTCGTCCGATAAAATTTACGAGGGAACCAGGTATGACCAGGAAGTTAATTTTGAAATTAACCACCCGGTGATTACCAAGGATGACAATAAGATTAGCATTATAACCCCCATAATGGGTTTTAGCAACAGAATCGGGGTTTTGATAGTTGAGGTGAAGTGA
>JAWOHT010000077.1:0-18745 GCA_046485045.1 Bacteroidales bacterium | reverse complement strand
TGGCATTTTTTTTGCCACAGATTATAAGATTACTCTTTTTGTGATTAAAGAATTCTCTCCAAAATTTACAATCAATCCAAGCTGGCATTTAGAAATAGCTAAATAGTTTAATACCCAGCTCATATGTTCTTCAACAATTCCTTTCTGAGCTTTTACTTCCAAAATTATTTTGTCAAAAACTACAAAATCCGCAAAAAAATAATGAGGTAATATAATTCCTTTATATTCAACCTCATATTTCTTCTCCCGGTAATAGGGTATTTTTCTCAGATTAAATTCATGTTCAATAGCATCTTTATAGACAATTTCCAACAAACCTTTGCCTAAAACCCTATGAATTTCCATGCCTATCCCTATAATCTCATACGTTTCTTTCTGTAAAGGATATTTATCTTCGGAATACTTCATTTATATTATTTTATTTAATCTGAGAATCTGTGGCAATTTATTTCTTAATATTTAGACAATACTTGTTTAATTTCCTCAGCCGAAGGAACCCTGCCTTTTATTTCCACTTTTTCATTTACCACCAAAGCCGGTGTAGCCATTATGTTGTATTTCATTATATCCATAATGTCCTCTACTTTAGTAATTGTAGCGTTATACCCGTTTTGTTCCACTACCTCGCGGGTAAGTTTTTCAAGTGTCTTGCACTTGGGACAACCTGTACCTAAAATTTTTATTTCCATACCTATTTAATTTGAAAATTATACAATTTGAAAATTTGAATATTGCGAGAAGGCAACTGCCTCATTTTCAAATTTTCAATTTAAAAAATTGATTCATTGTTATTTTAGCTTCTTCCCAGTTCTCTCGATTGATACAATATTTAATATAAGGCGGGTTTATTTCGCCCTGTATCAAGCCTGCTTTTTTTAATTCTTTTAAGTGCTCCGACAGTGTGGAGCGGGCAATTGGCAGTTCTTCAGCCATATCACCGCTATAACAGCATTTATCAAGATTACTGGCCAGGTAATCGAGGATAAAAACCCTTACAGGGTGCGACAGGGCCTTTGCAAACCGTGCAACCTTTTCCTGCTGGTCGGTGAAATATTTTTCTTTTATTATTTCCATTATTTAGTGTTTCGTCTAAATACGAAACGAAGATATAAAAAGTTTCGATATTGATAGTAAGTGTTATTAAAAATATAAAAATGATATTGCAAGAACTAAAAATTCTCTTTCCAGAATGTTGGTATTCCAGTGCTTCGAAGTGTGAAAACAGTTCAGCCATAAAATACCGGAAATCTGTTTTAGAATATGTTATTAGGAGTTGAGGAACCATTAAACTCAATTTCTGATGATTCAGATTATAGTATAATCTCAGATAAGAGGGTTCATTTATTTAAATCGGAACAGGCCATACTTAAAGATACAATAAAAAGCCCTAAAGCCATCTTTCCAGTTAATTTTTTTTCCTTCCTTATATGTTCGGCCATAGTATGAAATTCCCACCTCATAAATCCTGATGTCTGGAATATGAGCGATTTTGGCCGTAATTTCTGGTTCAAATCCAAATCGTCTTTCGTTTAGCTTTATGTTTTTTATTAACCTGGTATTAAATAGCTTATAGCATGTTTCCATATCAGATAGGTTGAGGTTGGTGAAAGCATTGGACAGAAATGTTAGAAGCTTGTTACCGATGGAATGCCAAAAAAACAGAATACGGTGTGGATTTGCACCAACAAACCTTGAACCGAATACCACATCGGCTACTCCAAGAACAACAGGTTTCAGTAGATCATTGTATTCCTGCGGATCGTATTCCATATCAGCATCCTGAATAATTAAATATTCACCAGAAGCTTTTTGTATTCCTGTTTGAATAGCCGCTCCTTTTCCCTTATTTATCTCATGCGAATGGCACTGAATATCGAACCCCGGATGTTCTTTAATGTATTTTAGTATAGTATCTTTAGTGTCATCTGTAGAAAAATCGTTAACGATAATTATTTCTTTTTGGATATTTTCAATTAGTTGTACTTTTCTAATCTTATCAAGAATAAGATGGATGGTTTTTTCCTCGTTGTATGCAGGAATAATTACAGAGAGTTTAGTAATCATTTAATTGTTTTTGTTTTGCTGGTTATTGATGATATTTTTAAAACATTTATTTTACCCGTAAAATTGTCGTTTGAGCTTACGAATAATATAAGCTCACCTTCTTTTAGTGAATCAGGAATTCTTATATAAAAAGCATATTGATGATAGTAACCTGCGGGACCAAATAATCTAATTTTGTTACTTTTTACCTCGTTACCATAATGTATTTCTGAATTCAGATAAGAGCCATAAACTCCAAAATCAGGTATTATTTCCGTTTCAATCTTAAGCCAGTTCTTTTTGGCTGTAAACCCGTTTAATTTCATACTGATGATATGGCCACTAGAGTCGGGTTTGCTTTTTATTTCCCGTGAAGTTTTATTAAGAATAAGTTGGTTTTGTTGGTATTTGCTTTCATTCCTAACCCAGTCCGAATTATCCAGAAGGCTAAAATCAATCGGCTGTAGGCTGTTGTTTAAATAAATCCTTTTGTAGTATCTGTAGTTCATATGGTCGTAGTGGAGAATGGTAAAGTTATATTGCCTGATCTGAAAAAGATTTACATATATTAAAAAGGTTCCAAATATAAAAATTGCCACCTTTTGCCAGTTATTTCGGGCTATCTTCTCAATGAATGCCCCCAGAGCAAAGGCAAATACGGGGTAACTCTGAACCAATGCACGAGCTGAATAACTGCCTCCGTATCGCCAGATACGCCATGAAATAATAATATAAATATTAATCAGACAAAAATAGATAACAGCTTTACGAAAAGGATAATTCTTCATAAAGAACATACCCGCTATAAAAAATATGGTAACAGGCGTATAAATAAACCAGCCTTTTTCTCCGCCAACCAGTACACGCAAATGAGGGGTAAGAAAATCCCATGCACTGCCAACATCATAAATAAAGAATCCTGAAGCATATTGCCAGTATACAAGTTGAGGTAAAACTCCCAAAAAACCAAAAGCTAATGCTATCCATACATGTTTTTTATGAAGCCCGACTTGCTGCCACTTTGCCCTGGCGTGTTCTTTTGTGTGGGTATCCCATAACAGAGGTATAAGAAAAATGATCGCTTCGGTAGGTCTGCTAATGCTTGCCAAACCCATTAAAAAGCCAGTCAATCCAGCCCAAAAAGCCGATGGTTTTTTATGCCATTTTATGGTACCGAACAGGATCAAAACATATAGGCAAAAAATCGGGCCATGGCTCTGTGCACTGTCAATCGCCATGTATTGTATTGCATTTGTGGCAAGCATAACCAGAAGAATTGAAATGGCAGTAGTAAAATCCGAAAAATACAAAAGCAACAAGTGTCTTAACAGAAAAACACAAATCAAGCAAAACAACAAAACTCCGAATCCTATTGAATATTGATATGGGGCTGAGAAACCATCTGTTTCATAACCAAGGATTTTGGCTGCCATATGGCCGATAAAAAAGAAAGGTGACTCAACTATGGCAACTCCCCCCAAATATTTAAATACATAATTCCCGTTCTTGTACCTGTGAAATTGATATATTTCACCGCCAGATACTCCATATTTCTTATCTATTTCGGGAAACCAGGCCATTTCTGTCATATCATTATAAATGAACAATGAAGGAAGGTATAAGTAATAGCCCAAAGCATCCCATGTGGTTAGTTTAAGAGATTCTCCAGATTTAATGTCAGAATAATTGAACCGGTAAATGATAAATATAAAGGCTACAATGCAACATGCCAGCAAAGACAGTATATTCTTTTTCATTAATGTTAGGTTTTAGGTATTTGTAACAAAAAAAAGAAATTAAATTAATCTATAGAAATTAAATTCTCAACATAACATAAAGTGTATTGGCAGATGATACATAATTATTTGTAATCATTGTCATTACAAAAAGTATTAGAGTTCTAAATTTCATATTTATCATTTATTTTAGAAGCATCATTTTGTTTGTTTCCATAAAACCGTTATTAGTTTTTAACTGATAAAAATACACCCCGCTGCCAACCTGGTGCCCTGCTGAGTTTTTACAGTCCCATTCAATTTGTTGTTTGCCTGCGGATATTGTACTATTTAACAATATTGCTACTTCCCGACCTGAGATATCGAATATTTTCAGGCTGTAATGGCCGGATAATGGTGCGTCAAACGTTATTGTGGTTGAGTTGGAGAAGGGGTTGGGGTAGTTTTGGGAAAGAGAAAATTCCGACGGCATTACATCAGAAACCGAAGTGACTGTAATATGAACAAACTCGTATGCTCCAATATCCCATATTCCATCAGAACCCCTTATATTTCCATCAATATCCAAATTTTCATCATAGACCGGGTTCCACCATGGTTCCAAGTTAAGATTAAGACCTTTACCAATTTCATTTACCAGATGAAAATCAAATTGATCCCAATTTATAAAAGGATTATTTTCGGAAATAATTGATGTAATTTCAGGTTCATATAGGTATCTAAGTGTAGAGCGGCTTATGTAACTATAACCATGGTTTTCAAAATGAGCATAACCCGCTTTATTACAATTAAACCATAAATTGTTATAAATATAATGTTCGGTAGTTATACCTGATCCTGCATCAAAATCAAAATAAGTACTACCTTCATTTTTACTTTTTTGATAATCAGCACCTACCATTGTATTGTTATAAACATACATAGGTCCGGTTTTTCCTTTATAAGGAGCCGCTATTTCACTTACTGCCCGTTGAAGTGAATCATTGTTACTGTGATAAAAGATGTTACCGTAAATATGAATATTGGAAACAGTCCAGGCAAGATTGATGAATGCAGTTCCATCAATATCACAGAATTCATTATATCTTATAATACTGTTTTGTGAAAGAACGGTAGTTAATGTATCAGCTGATGAACCCCATAGCTGAATTGCATCACCATGCGGACCTCCTTGATAACTACAATTATCCTTATAGTAATTATGTTCAGCTATCAATCCGTTCATACTCCTTGTCCTTTGCATTGGACCTATAAAATGGTGAAAATAGCAGTGGCCTATATAGACGTTATCACCACCATTCGTATGTTCATAACCGTTTTTAACAACCCAGCATTCCCAGTCCCTGCTATCTAACCAACCTACAGGGTATACACCAAAAGCACTTGTGAATTCCACGTACTTTATTTCAATATTATTTATCCTTTTGCTGCCATTTGCAACCGTGATTCCGTGTTCTTGTGTGTGATCACCTTTATCGCCAAATATTACCACTTTTATACCGTGTCCTGAATCTTTAGTGGTCCTATGCGAGCCATCAATAACCCAATTACTTGTTTTTATATATAAATAATGAAACAGAACAAAGCCGTCGCCGTAAGAATTATCCCAACCTATGGAAGTTCCATGATCATTTGATACAGCCTTTTTGATGTAAATATATTCGTCATTCAATTCCGGGTCATCAAAAGTATAATCAGGATATTCGCCATCGGCAATGTAATATGTTGCCCCTCTCTCTAAAACTGAGGGCAGTTCAGTCCAGGCATCAGTCCAGTTAGAACCGTCATTCGACCCGATAGCCCCGGCGCGCACATAGTAAGATTGTGCATTTGCATTATTAATGACTAAGCATAATACAGAAACTATTAAAGCACAACATGTTTTTTTTTTCATATCGATCTCATATTTTATAATCTATCTTCTCATCAACATTTTCCTTGTTTCCACAAAACCAAAATCGGTTTTTAGCTGATAAAAATACACCCCGCTGCCAATCTGATGCCCTGCAGAGTTTGTGCCGCTCCATTCAATTTGTTGTTTGCCAATAGCTTTTTATTTGACTAATGGCAATCGATTTTTCAATCTGTCTTTTCTAATAATATAGAAATCGATGTATTTCCAGGTACTGAATATCTCATGGTTATTGTTCACGTTTGATATTTTAATACAGAAGATACTCAAAGAAACTTCTGCTTTTTTATTACTGCATAATTATTATCTTAATAGTAATCAATTTAAAATTATTGATTTGTAAAATATAGATCCCATGGGTAAATCCCGAAACATCAATTTCATGTATGCTACTTGTTGAAAGTTCATCTAACTTTTCGGAATATAGAACCCTTCCGGTATTATCATAGATTGAAATTATCAGATCGTTTTTTATGTTGGTGTTTGACTTAATAAAAAGCTTATTTATTGTAGGATTTGGATAAATAGTAATTTCGGGATATTCAATAACGCCAACAATAGAAATAAAACTCGGTATATCAATAATATTAAAAAACCCGTCTGTCTGGTCAATGGCACTATTGCCTGCTGCATCATAAACAACAACACGGATTTTGCATTGATTATGTACAATTTTCGGTATTGTCCATTCGTATAAAGAACTTGTGTGTGTGCTGCTATCCAATAATGTCCAATTTTCGCTATTTTCTGTACTTAAGTATATTGAACGGCTTTCTACTCCTACATTATCACTTGATGTCCATGTTATGGTTTTCGTTTCACCACTACCCCATTTTTCTCCTCCGTTGGGTGAGGTTACTTTAACGGTTGGGGTTTTGGTATCTTCCAATACTGTAAAAATTGAATCGCGATACACATTCCACATAAGATTGGCGAGCGCACTGGATCGTCCCCCTCCATCAGGAAGAATTCCGTGGGTAGCGGGAAATCTGCCAATACCATCCGAGGAGTCGGTGTCAAGGATGCACTCTCCCGGGTTCAACAAATCAGGTCCGAAGGTTATTCCGTAATTATCCATGGAAAGAATACAGGTGTCACCGTCTATCGGACTTTCCATTGCCTGGGTACATACTGTTCCGTTTTTAGGGCCGGTTCCCCGCCATACGCCATCCATTGGTGCGCAGGGATCCGGCAATGCCCAAGCCCCTTCATCTACCCAACGTTTTGCATAATCTACAACATCTGTGTCGCTCCAGGTGGCCTTGAATTCTGGAAGGATATGCAGAACCAGGGCAATTTGTTTCATGGGCTGAGAAGAACAACATAATTGATAATAGGTAGCAGGTGCATATCCACCATCTACATAACCATAAGGGTCTCGTTGATGCTTATTGCCAACATGGCTGAGGACGACCTCCCAATAGGCTCGCTCTCCGATTTGGCAATCTCCATAGAGAACCTTCCCTTTACCATTGTCTGCTTTCTGACTAAAATATGCGGCATGGTCCGGGGCAAAAACATGTTCATCCACGTTATAAAGAAAATCCTTCATATTATGGTTATCCAGCAGCACCGCGGCTGCAGTAACTGCCAACTTCCGACCCCAACCTATACCGCCGTCGGCATCCCACACCATTCCTTGCAGTCCTAAGTGATAGGTATCTATGCCATACTGGACCACTCCAATAGCTGCATCCTTCTTCAATGAATCTTCGCCCTTTAGACATAGCGACAACAGTGCATTACTCAGTTGCACAGAAATATCTGCACCGTAATCGGGCATATTTTCTAGTGGATGAATCTCTCTGCCGGTCCATCCTCGTTGATAATCTATGAAGGGGCGCTGAAAATTCAATTTGACCTGATTCAAAGATACTGTTACCGATTCCAGGTCTAAAGACGGGAATACCTCCATATTCAAATAGTTGGACCGGTACAGGGGCTTAGCCGTTCCGGAATAAGGCGGCCTGAAAACGGTGGCTCCGGAATCTGGCGGTATTTCCCCTAATACCGTCAAAACCGCCGCAGTTTTTACATCGGGACGGGTTGGCGCCCCCATCCCGATAGCTTTTACAATGGATTCTCCCGGTTGGGCCAAATACGGCAGGTCTGGAACGAGGGTATCCATCCATCCATTGGCATTCCCATCCAAACCTTGAAAATTTCCTGATTTAGGATTCACTTCCCATCCATTTTTCATTCCATCAAAATCTGGAGTAATCTGTTTTATAATAACAGGGCCTTTCACCCAGTAATCGCCATTGGCAAACTGGCCATATGTGTGAAAACCTTCAAAATACCATGTAATACCATATTGTTCAATTCTATCAGTTGTTTGGGCAAATGCCCCCATACAGGAAAGAATTAGTAAACTAAAAATAAAGTGTAGTCTTTTCATAGAAGTTGTTTAAAGATAAATTGCTGAAAAGAAATAATGACAACAGCAGATTGATATTGGTCTCTGAATATCCTGAATTTTTTGTGGGTCAGCACAATAAAACACTATCAATAATATTGGATAAACAACTCCATAAATCATTTTTTTCATAAACTTTTCCTTTTATTTTATTAGCATCATTTTTTTTGTTTCAATAAAACCGTTTTTAGTTTTTAGCTGATAAAAATACACCCCGCTGCCAACCTGATGCCCTGCTGAGTTTGTACCGTCCCATTCAATTTGTTGCTTGCCTGCGGGTATTGTGCAGTTTAACAGCACCGCTATTTCGCGGCCTGCAATATCGTAAACTGTAAGGTTGTAATGGCCGTTTTTGGGGGCTTCAAAAGTTATTGTGGTAGAGGTGGAGAAGGGGTTGGGGTAGTTTTTGAGGATTGATTTGCTTTCAAGAGTTTCATTATCAACAATACCTGTTGATTCAGAATATTTAATAGCTCCTATATCATAAAAGCCCTCTTTACCGCGTGTATTTCCGTAATAGTCCTGCGAAAAATCATAATCGGGGAACATATCTTGAATTTCCTGAGGAATAATTAAATTCGGATCAATACCTGCTTTTCTTGCCTGACTGATTTCTGATAATTGATAATTGTAATCTAAAGCGGTAACAAATATTGAATCCCGATCGCGCTGTATGAATTCGGTCTCCATCAAACTCCATCCATATCGCTCTTGCTGAGTCCAATTAAGGTCTGTATAAATATTGTGAGAGCGGTTTAATTTCATTCCGCTGGGACCTCCATCGGTAATGTTGTTTTTAATTATCCCTTTCGATGAATCTTCAATAGCAAAAGATCCTCCAATTCCATTTCCATTACTGCTGTTCATTATTGTGTTATTGGTAATAATTATATATCCATAACACATACCCCCGTTGTGCCTCACTACGTTTGACCCAAGTTCCTGGTTATCGGCAAATGCCCCATAAATAATGTTGTTGTGAAACACCATATTTGTATTTCCGGAAAACGTAAATCCTTCACCTTTTACTTCACCCATAAAATTGTTGGCAAACAGAATATTTTTCGAAGTAAATATTGAAACTGCATTTCCATGTGTGCCTTCGCATTCTTCAAAAGTATTATTTGTTACTTCAGCTCCTTCAACATTCATAAACCATAACCCTTTGTACCCGACTTTTCGTACGTAGTTATTTCTGACAATAAGGTTTTTACTTCCGAGCAGCATAGCGCATTGCCGCTGACAATACTCAATCTTATTATTTTCTATTATTGCCCCATCAAGATTCGATGTTTCTATTGCACCTTTGTAATTTGCCTTGCTTCTTATCCAGCTTAATTCATTGTTTCTTATAACAATCCCTTTACCTGGTTCTGTTCCATATTTCTGTATCCATATTCCGTGTGTAAAGCCATCGGAATACATACCCCTTAACTGAAACCCTTCAATTGTTATATTTTCACTTTTGGTTGTTGTAAACCCATCTGATCTGGCCCCGTATGAAACTATTGTGCCTTCAACTGGTTTGTACGGCCATAAATAAATCCTGCTGTTAGCTTCATCAACAACATATTCACCTGCGCGGTCTAATGCATCAATGTGATTAACTATACTGAAGTATTGATCCCTGTTTCCGTAGATTGATGTTTGACTTAACGAATCAAAATATATTGTATTATTTCCCGGATTGTAGCTGTTAATCTTTTTGATATAAACTGAGTTTGGATTGCACCATACCTGTGTATAAGCCCCATTGTAATAATCACTGTCAGGCTGGTTAAGCACTTCACTTTGCATTATACTGGTGCGTGTAATATTGCCATTTTGAACTACATAAAACTCGTCATTGTTATCCTCCCAGAAAGGATCGCTCATATTAGGGCTTTGTGATAAATATAATTTTTTATTATCTTGAAAAAAGCTGGTAAAAGGCGAAAGTGTGCCTGAATATGTTGTATAATAAATATTTTGCCAGTTGGGGTTTCCGGCAGCTTCTTCAATTGATTTACATTTCTGCCAGTTAACTTCAAGAATTTCGGTACCGTCAATTACGGCTTTTTCCAAACCCCATCCGTCCCCTTTATATGTTATTGGAGCGTCAGTACTCCCACTGTGCCAGGTTGTTATTATGCCCCTATAGTGTACACCACCTTTGAACAATATTAAGTTACCGGCACTAAGAGTTGCGTTTTTAGGATTTGCAATAGCATTGGGATCGCCCGGACAATGTTTCCAGGCACCTGCTTGAGATAGTCCGTCGCTCGAGTCGCTGCCGTTTTCAAAATCCACATAATAAGTCTGTGCATACATGAAGGTACTTAAAAGGCTTATAAAGAATAAAAGGGTAATTGTTTTTCTCATTTCGGATATGTTAGTTTATGATTATAAAATTTTATCACTTTGGTTATCTTATCAGCATCACTTTTTTTATTCCCATAAAACCGTTATTAGTTTTTAACTGATAAAAATACACGCCACTGCCAACCTGGTGACCTGCTGAGTTTGTTCCGTTCCATATAATTTGCTGATGGCCTGTGGGAATTGTACCATCAAGTAGTATTGCTATTTCGCGGCCGGATATATCGAATATTTTAAGGCTGTAATGCCCGGTTTCTGTTACATTAAAACATATTGTTGTTGAGGTGGAGAAGGGGTTGGGGTAGTTTTGGGAGTATGAAAAGCGATCGGTAACATTCTTATCGGTTTTTATTGATGTTGAACCATCATATTCATATGCACCGATGTCCCATTTATCATCATATGGCCTGGAATTTCCATTTCTATCAAGTGAAAGGTTGAAATCGGGGAAATATTCGAACGGGAAATAAGGCGATGGATCAATTCCGGCGTTAATTGCACGGCTGTCAATTTTCAAGGAATAGTTTTCCCCGGTAGGATTTACAAATATATCCTCGGCCTGCAAAGCAGTATATTTTGTGCCATCCATGTCAACTATTTCTCCTTCTGCCGGCGACCAGCCGGGAGAAGTTTGAAACCAGGCCAAACCTGTATACAAGTTATTAAATCTTAAATACTGATGACTATTTGTGGTGTTCCAACCGCCGCCTTCCAATATATTGTTTATCATTCTGTATGTAATACTATCTCCGGCAGGGTTGTTTGCATATGGGGCATTTGGACTTAGATACAAGGCTGTATTATTTGTGCTGCCGATTATGGTATTGTTTATAAAGGTTGCCGGACCAGTCATACCGCTCCAGCAAGCAACTACATAACTAACATTATTCGCTCCGTCAAAAATATTATTGACAAATACTAAATCTTTCGATGCCTGAAAAGTGAGTGTATTGTTATAATTAGTAACTATATTATTATAAACCAGAATTCTTTCACATCCCAAATAAAAGGTCATTCCATTATCGTGGGTACCGTGTCCATCGGATATTGTGTTATTAAATACCCTGCAATCTTTCGCTGTATATAATGTCATACCAGTACCACCTACTTTCCGCAATGAATTGCCACTTACAATGAGGTTGCTGTCGCCCGGACAAAATATCCCCCTCATCATCATACATTCAAAAATTTCATTATTTTCAATTATTGAATTTTTACAATTACTTAGATAAATTCCGCCATATCCACCAGTTGCGTGAACATTCCGGTAAATTTTATTATTTCGAATAATTATTTCTGTGTTTTCTTTATATGCCGCAGTTACAGTTCCAATTCCAACCCCATGGGTTAATTCCGAGCCTGCAAAATGTCGTACCTCAAATCCTTCAATTGTCAAATAACTTTCATCATTGATGTCAATTCCAAATTGTTTGGTAAAACAGGTAATTTTATTGTTTATTATGTTAGAAGGATTTCTGGGGTAAAGAACAACTTTATGCGTTCCGTCTGTCTCAGGCCGTTCATCAAAATAATACTCACCGGGCTGATCAATTGCGTGAATAGAATTATAGATTGAATATTTGTTATACCCCGAGGGATCGTTGGTTTTGTCAAATATAACTTTATTTTCTGCCGGAATGTATTCCTTTATCGCCCGCATAGGAACAACATTAGGCAATACCCATAATAAAAGGTACGATCCATCCCAATATGAAGCATCCGCCTGGTTAAAAACACTGGCATCGATTAAAAAAGTAGTATCCTGTTGTGATTGTGGAATTGAAGCAAAATTGGCTGTTGCATCGAAGAAAAAAGGATCGGGCTGATCGGGTTCCTGCGATAACCAAAGAAATTCGTTGTTTTCAGCCAGGCGGGTATTAAAAGCTGATAGACCAGCCGGCGCATAATTAATATAACAATTCTGCCAATTTTTACCTCCTTCGGCTTCCGAAGCACATTGCCTCCAACCTGTCATCGGTTCCGAACCATCAATTATTGCCTTTTCCGCTCCCCATCCGTCTCCTTTGTATGTTATCGGGGAAGTTACATTCCCGCTGAATTTCATCTTTATACTTCCGCGATAAACAACACCGCCTTTGAATAATATTGTGCTTCCGGGATTGATGATTATATTATTGGGGATATTTGCTGCATTGGCATCCCCGGGGCAATGTTTCCATGCGGTTAATTGCGACAAACCATCGTTCGAATCGCTACCTGCTTCGTAATCGATATAATAGGTTTGTGAATAGGTTAAAATACTTAAAAAAGCAGCAAATAATGAAACTGTAAGTTTTCTGTTCATATATACTTCATTTATTTAAATAATTTTTATCATTTCAGGGTATTTGATGGCCTATCAATGGATGCAAGGTATGCGATACATCATTGGCTGCTTCCGGCCTCCTTTTATACTTAATTGAGGCTGACCTGAAAAATGCTCGAAATCGACTTTTACTACCGTCTTTTTATACAAGCTGTATTCTGAATTACTATTTTGATATCCTCCTCAATTTCCTTCAAGCTCTCTTCTTTCTGGAGGTTCTTTTGTTCTGTCTTAAATTTTTCAAATTCTTTTCCCGATTTGTCTAAAGCCATCTGTTGGCTAATTTTTCCGGCATGGTCAAGCAATTCCCTGCCATTCATTTGAAGTATGGCATCAAGCCGGGCTATCCAGTCATTCATATACATTGGGGTTCGCTGTTGCGCCATGGTTTCGGCAAAAGCCAGGTATTGTTCTACCAACAGGCCCAATAACCGCATTTCATCTTCGTTCAGGTAATTTTTGGCAATACTTATATCTGCTTTCTTAATGCTTGAAGCAGCCTTTTTATCGTAAGACTGCATACCCATTAAAGGCAAATTGGCATCAACACGCCGGTAAACCAACTCAGCGGCTGTTTTCTGGCTTATAGCCCATAGCAGTTTGTTTTGTACAACTTTAAAGAATTGTACGGTCTTTTCGTCGTAGGGGTCGTAATCAATACTTGTAGCGTATATGTCTTTAATTTTTTGGTAAAAGAACCTTTCTGAAAGGCGTATTTCCCGAATACGTTCCTGTAACTCGTTGAAATAATTCATTGAGTTGCCGGATTTAAAACGTTCATCGTTTAGGGTAAAGCCTTTTACAATGTATTCTTTAAGCCGTTGTGTTGCCCATATCCGGAATTGTGTACCCTGGTGCGATTTTACCCGATAGCCAACTGAAATAATTACATCGAGATTATAGTAGTTCGGGGCTTTTTGCTGAAATTCGGAAATTCCGAATTTCTTTGCAGAGCTTGATTCTTCAAGCTCTTCTTCTGCATATATATTTTTAATGTGTTCGTTTATGGTTGATTTTGCTTTGCCAAATAAGGCTGCCATTTGGTCTTGAGTAAGCCAAACTGTTTCTTTTTCCAGACGAACATCTATTTTTATATCGCCTTGTTTGCTTTGGTATATTAGTATTTCGCCGGTGTTCATGTTAATTCCTATTCTTCTTAAAATTTTCTGCCTGTTCAACTATCTCAACATACACTTCGTCCCTTTCTAACGGTGGGTATCCGAATTCATCCAGTAAAAGAATTAATCAAACTTTCAAAGCTGATTTGATGTCGTCACGTTTATTCCAATCGGGGAATTTTGCCTGGCCATCGACCAATTGTTTTACGGCTTTATCTACATCCTCTGAGAACCGTTCTATCAGATTATACCCCTTTGATAAAGATGTGCCGCCTTTAAAAACTGATTCGGAAACATATTTACTCTTTGACAAACGACTTAACACCAGCATTATCCAATAATCTTTCTCTATAAATTCCAACTTAATAATGAAGTGCTGTGATGCTGCCCTCAGCGTATCAGAAAATAATTTTATATCGAGGTGAAGGTTCATACAATATTCCATTTTTCTGTTTTGGATAATACTTTCGCTGCACCTGTCAATCTATATTTAGTAATTGGGTTCAACGATTTTAAAAGTGGTCCGGTCAACTTGCTTTGTTGCAATTGCTCTAATAAGCCACCTAACAAGGCCCTTGTAGCAGGAGGGTATTTTAAGGCTAAACGAACCAATGAACTTGTTTCTTTTTCGGAAAGGTTTTTTATTATGGCTAAAAATCGCTTGCACGATGATTCTATTGCGGCATCCGGTATTTTTTTTATGTAGCGGATAGCATCCAGGAGTTGCAACAAAGGAATATTCTCTTTGGAGATGGTGTTTTTTTGTTTGATAAATGAAATGGTATAACGTTCGCGTTTAAAATTTGGCCTTATCTGGTTTCGTCCTATTTGTATGGTATTGCTTACCTGTGTGGTCAAGCCCAATTGATTATAAATACTGTAGCCTGTGAGGTAACCTGTGATTCTCCCATTTTCTTCCAATAAGTCTTTTACTACTTGCGACTGATTAGGTTGAAGGTTGCCAAATGGCGTATTTTCGGGCTTATAGTATTTACCCTTGGATAGTTTTGCAATTTTGCCCGAAGCCACCATACGATTAAGCGCTTTTATAATAGCTTCTTTTTTATTCACCTCTGTAATAATATCGGCATAGGTGAAAACATAACCTCTCGGAAACCTGTCGATGGTAAATGATATGTATTCAGATGTTTTCATTAAAATATCAGTTGCGCAAATATACTAAAATTGTCCAGTAAATTATATAAAAAACTGGACATTTTAATGGTTCGTCTGCATTATACATTAACAATTGAACATTAACCATTGTATTTGCCTTTTTTTAATTTTTGGGAAACCACAAGGGTCGCCCGTACATTTCATTTCAAATAAAATTTATCATCCGCCCATTTTGCAGGGTTGTTAATAACATATTCCGAAATACGTTGATATGATAGTTCGTTACGAATAATGTGTTCGTGGTAATTGCGTTGCCACAATTTCCCCATTATTTTATTTTTTGATTTATAAATATCCAAACAACCGTTTGCCACCAATGATTTATATGCACCAACAATGTCACCAACCGCAGGGGCAGGGCTTGCCACTGCCCTAATATCCATATTTTGGGCAACCGCATCATTTTGGGCAACCGCATCATTTTGGGCAACCGCAAGGGTTGCCCCTACCAATGCGATGATGCCGTGCATATGGTTGGGCATTATTTGAAATACATCCAATTCAAAATTGGGAAATCGTTCGGGTAATTTTGCCCATTCGTTGTATGCAATTTGTCCGTATTCATTCATTATCATTTCCCCATTTTCGATATTACCAAAGGGCAACCACGAAGGATTGCCCCTACGATTACAACATATCGTAATAAAATACAATCCCGGCTGCGAATAATCGTATCCTTTTAACCGGATGGAACGGCGGTGATGGATATTGGGGTTATATTTTGGTTTATCGTTCATTTTTTATTTCATTTTCACATTCCGTACTTTCTCTTCCCGTTTTCTTTTCTTTTATTGTAAAATGCAGTAAAAGAAAGGAAAAGAAAACAAGTGAAAACAACTTTACTTTCCGATACAGAACTTACTGAAAATATTCCCCAATATCTCATTGGTAGTAATTTCACCTGTTATTTCGCCGAGGTAGTGAAGCGCTTCGCGGATATCCTGCGCCAGCAGATCACCAGATAACCGGCTTTCCAGCCCTTCTATTACGCGCACTATGGCCTCATAAGCCAGTTTAAGGGCTTCGAAATGTCGCGCGTTGGTGACAATTACATTGCCTGATTCAACCTCTTCGGCATATACCAGAACTCTTAATGTAGTCTCGAGTTGCTGAAGGTTATCCCCGCTTTTAGCAGAAAGTGTCACCACCGGTATTTCATTGCCGGAAAGGCTTATTATCTTTTTCTTTAAAGTATCTCTATCAGACTTTTTAGTGAGATCAGATTTATTAATGATTACTACAAGCTTTTTTTCTGTTTCTTCTATCTTTTGCTGAATTTCTTTCACCAGTTGCAGTATCTCCTTCTCATCTTTTGTGGGATCTACAACCAGCAGGATGATTTCAGCCTGACCGATTTTTTTCCAGGTGCGTTCAATACCGAGTTTTTCAATGGTGTCTACGGTATGCCGCAAACCTGCAGTGTCAATAAACCTGAAATGGATGCCGTCTATGGTGATGGTGTCTTCTATCACATCGCGGGTGGTTCCCTCAATTTCAGATACAATAGCTTTGTCTTCTTTCAGCAGCAGGTTGAGCAGGGTTGACTTGCCCGAATTTGTCCTGCCCACGATGGCCACAGGTATCCCGTTTTTTAAGGCATTACCAAAAGCAAACGAGTCTTTAAGTGTTTTTATTAACTTTCCAATTTCCCCTGTAAGTTGTTTAAGCTGGCTGCGGTCGGCAAATTCCACATCCTCTTCGCTGAAATCAAGTTCGAGCTCAATCAGCGACACAAAATTGAGTAACCTTTCCCTCAGTTTTTTTATCTCTTCGGTAAACCGGCCTTTCATCTGGTTCATGGCTACCTTGTGAAACGACCTGGAATTAGAGGAAATGAGATCAGCCACAGCCTCCGCCTGTGACAGGTCCATTTTACCGTTCAGAAAGGCGCGCAGGGTGAATTCGCCCGGTTGCGCCATGCGTGCTCCATTGGAGATGAGCAGCTCAAGCAGTTGTTGCTGAATATACAGGGAGCCATGACATGATATCTCAACTATATCTTCACCCGTGTAGGAGTGCGGCGCCCTGAAAAGTCCAACCACAACCTCATCAATCATCGTTGCGTCGTCTGCAATGGTGCCAAAATGCAAGGTGTTGGGCTTCTGTTGTGCGAGTTTCCTGCCTGAGGGAGAAACAAAAACCTTGTCGCTTATTTCCACGGCTTTATCGCCCGAAAGGCGTATCACTGCAATAGCGCCCACCCCCGGGGGAGTTGCCGGTGCGCATATCGTATCGTTTTGTAACATTGAAATTTATTTCTATATTGGAGCAAATTTATAACCAATGTTTGGTAAAACCTTTAAAATATCTGTAACATTCCTGTTGACTGTTATTTTTTATCAGTCGAACTGTGCTGAGAGAACTGATACAATTCCTCTAAAAAGACATGATAAAGTATTTTCAGTAACCTTACTGGGCCCGACATATTTCTATTCATTTAATCATATGTGGACTATTAAGGAAAACAACAGGAGCAGACTGTTTTACCAGATGCGAATGGAGTTCTTTCAGTATAGAGACCAATACCATTATGATAATTATACAATAGAAAAGGATAAATATTTTATTATAGGTTCTGAAATAATAAAACAATTTGGAATCAAGAACAGTCATTTTCATTTGGGAATGGGTCATAGCTATTTTATTAACAGGGAAATAAGCAGAACTATTAACCAATCTGTTTCTTCTAATGATTATTTTGGTAATTTATTTCTCGATATAGGTTATTGCTATTGGAACCCCTCAAAACGATTCTATGCCAAAATTGCATTAACACCGATAATCCGTTATCCCGATATTAGGTTTACTGATAAGCAATATGACAGGGTAGTCCCTGATTATTTTCTGCCCTGGTTTGGTTTAAGTTTCGGTTATGCTTATTCCAGGGGATTGCAGCTTTCTTATTTGAAAAACCTGAATAAACAAGACAATTCAAACTGGAAAATAAATGCAGACTATCATTTTGCATTCGGGTATTCAACCATAAGGCTTAACAATTATGGAAAGGGAAGGGGAATTGCTTTGTCAAATAACCTGTCCTGCAATTTTACCCTGAAGCATCTCATTTTTTCATTAAACCTTGCACATAAAATTTCTGGCATTAATAAGGTTAGTTCAGACGAATTCGGTGAATTCAGGGTTTTCAGTAAAGCTCCTGAATTTTGGAAACTGGGATTTGGAACCGGCTATGAATTTATTGCAGACAATGGCTGGTATTTTTGTCCTGAATTTATCATTGGAAGGTATCTGAATGAAAAAATTGAATATTTTATAAAACCATTAACAGAAGCTGAATACG
Source organism: Bacteroidales bacterium (assembly GCA_046485045.1). Lineage (GTDB taxonomy): Bacteria > Bacteroidota > Bacteroidia > Bacteroidales > UBA10428 > JAFGPL01. The sequence continues at coordinate 362 of JAWOHT010000077.1, read as the reverse complement.
AACTTGCTGACAATTTTGATTATAATGAATCAAATAGTATAAATTATGCTTGTTATATGAATCTGCGGTTTAAAATCAAAAAGGAACTCTCGCCAAGATTTTTTGCAGTAACCGGGGCAGAATACAATGCAGGTGGAGTGCTGAATTACAAAGATTACTCATTTATACTGGGTTTAGATTACATAATAAAATGACACTTTGATGAAGAATTTTTTGTTTCAAAAGAATAGTTCATTTTCCTTTTCATATTTTTGTAAATTTCTGATTTTGATCATTTTGTTAGTAACTTGTGCCAAAGAAGACCCAAATATTTACTCCGAAACAATTGGTTACAAGTTGATACATTTTGCAGATTATGAGCA
>JAWOHT010000047.1:0-29729 GCA_046485045.1 Bacteroidales bacterium | reverse complement strand
AGTCCGCATATACCTGTTATTATCCTCTCCTCACAAGATAAAATTGAAGTTGCCGTTAATTGTATGAAGCACCAGGCTTTTGACTATATTGTTAAAAGTGAAACGGCCTTTTTACGATTGCAGAGGGCCATTACCACTATTTTTCATTATCAGAAAATCGAAAAGGCATTAAACTGGTATATGGAAAAAATTTAATGTCCCCTTTTACATACTCCTATTGACGTAACTTATTGACTATTAATTACACCCGCAGTTCGTTTCACATGTGTGAATGATGTAACTCATTTACTGAATTTTGTAATACGATCCGAAGCATATTGAAATAATATTACAATTCATTCGCTAAATTTATTAAGATGGAATTATTTTTAATCCGGGGAAACTGGGATGAGCTAAAGCATAAACTAAGTAATAAATATCCACAGCTTACAGAGTCAGATTTTAGTCATAAAGAGGGCCAAGAGGAGAGTATGCTGCGGATGATCGAATACAAACTCCGAAAGACAAAACAGGAGTTGCGTGAAATTATTGCAGAACTGTAAGCTGCAATGCAGATGGAGGTTATGAGCGGTGAGAGAAGTCTAAAGTATAAAGTCTAAAGTCTAACGCCTAAAAAAGTTCCTTCACTATCGTTCAGATTTCACTTTTGCATTCATCATTCCTTGTTCGATATTCGAATTATTATATTTGCCTAAAGCCTAAAGCCTACTGCCTACTGCCTAAAGCGCCTAATTCACCCTCCCCCCGTCATCAGAATCAATGCAATATGCTGTTACAAAAATATGTGAATAATGTAAATCATATATAGAATTATGTAACACTTAAAAATCTTGTATAAATTACTTTTATAAATTCTTAAACCTAAATACCCGTTATGAAACCAATGAGTGCAAAAAATCAGGAAGGAGAGTCATATAATCCTAAAAATGCATTTCTGTTAAACATCAGTCATGAAATACGAACTCCCCTGAATGCTGTTATAGGATTTTCGGAGTTGCTTCTAAGGCCCGGATTGCCCAAAGAAAAACTTGCAGATTATGTTGAGTTGATTAAAACCAATAGTATGAAGCTTTTGTCGGTTATAAATGATTTAATTGAAATTTCAAAAATAGAATCGGGTCAATTGACTTTTTGCCCTGAGTCTTTTGATATCAATTATTTTTTGAACCGGTTATATATCAGGTATAAAAAGACAGCTGAATCAAAAAATCTGAAATTATTCTGCCTGCCTGATCGTCCAAATTCAATAATACTGTTGAAATCTGACAAAAACAGAATTGAAACGGTGCTTTGCCACCTGCTGAACAATGCCATAAAATTCACAGGTAAAGGTCACATCAGGTTTGGATATCATATTAAGGATAAATTCATTGAGTTTTATGTTGAAGACACAGGCATTGGGATTGCTGCCGAAAACCTTGAACTCATTTTTAAGCCTTTTGGCCAGTTAGAAAACATTTACACTCGCGAATATAGTGGTAACGGACTGGGATTATCTATCTCAAAGGCATTGATTGAAAAGATGGGCGGAGCTGTTTCTGTTGAATCAATACATGGTAAAGGTTCAACTTTTTCCTTTACCGTTCCACATCATAATTATAATTCAAAACTTAAACCCAAAAGTAACAGAAGCATTGGTTGGAATAAAAAAAGTTCTTTAATCAGTGAAAAGATTAAAAAAGGCGCAATGATAGATCATTAACATGCATTATTCACACCTTTTTTTGGTATGAATCAAAATGCAGGAAACACCCGATTTAAATACTTGGGATAATTTAAGATTAAATAATAGAAAGGCAGATAACATGCATTGGTAATATCATAATAATCTGCATCAAATATTTATAATGAAGAATTTATTTTCGAAAAAAAAAAGACCGGTTAAAGAATCTCCTGAAGTTGCTCAGATTCAGGTACCGCTTAGTAATAAAGACAAGCTTATTGATGACATACTCATAGAATCTGAAATGCGCTACCGGCGATTGTTCGAATCGGCCAAAGATGGCATACTTATTCTTGATTATGAGACCGGTTCTATAACTGATGCCAATCCGTTCATCGTTAAAATGATAGGCCTTACTTTAGATGAGATTAGAGGAAAAAAGCTTTGGGAAATAGGGCTATTCAGTAATAAAGCAGAATCAGAACAAGCCTTTACCGAGCTAACAGCAAATGATTATATTCGTTTTGAAGACATGCCGGTACAAAGGGGTGATGGTAAAATTACCGAGGTTGAGTTCATTAGTAATGTTTATTTGGTAAACAACAGTAAGGTTATTCAATGCAATATCAGGGATATTACCCAGCGTAAGCAGGCAGAAACTGCACTAAAAGAGAGCGAACGTAGCTTAAGAATGCAAAATGCCGAATATCAGAAACTTAATTACAAATACTTAACGCTTAATGAAGAATTGGCTACAAGCCTGCACCATATCCAAAAAATGAACGAAGAGCTTATTCTGGCAAAAGCTAAGGCTGTAGAGTCAGATAATCTTAAAACAGTTTTTCTGGCCAATATGAGTCATGAAATACGAACACCTATGAATGCAATAACAGGATTTTCAAATATGCTGCTGGAACCCGGGCTATCGGAAGATCAACTTAAGAAATATGTACAAATAATTAATTCAAGCAGTCAGCTCCTGCTTACTGTTATTGGCGATATTATTGATATGTCGAAAATTGAAGCAGGTCAGATTACCCTCAAGTATTCAATCGTAAATGTTAACGTCTTGTTTGAGAGGTTATCTGCAATATATAAAACGATGGTTGAACTTAAATCATTGCGTTTAAATGTTTATGCCGATCGCCCTGATGACCTTATTCAGATTACAACAGATGAAAACAGGCTCACCCAGGTATTAAACAACATAATGAACAATGCATTAAAATTTACCAGTAAAGGCAATATAGAATTTGGCTATAGAGTGAAAGAGAATTTCATTGAATTTTATGTTACAGATACAGGTATAGGAATTGCACCCGGGAATCAGGAACTTATTTTTCAAAGTTTCAGACAGGTAGAACCAACATATGACGAAATTAATTTTGGTAACGGACTGGGATTAAGCATCTCAAAAGCACTGGTCGAAAAATTGGGCGGCACTATTAAAGTGCAATCTGCCATTGGATCAGGATCTACTTTTTCTTTTACCTTACCCTTCACCAATGATTCTGAAGATATCATTAATGCTGAAACATCAGCCAGGATGGACGGACTCATGAATTGGCATGAAAAAACAATACTCATAGTTGAGGACGAAATATATAACCATGCTTACATCGAAGCAATGCTTGTCGGTACCGGGGTAAAAATGCTTCATGCCTGGAACGGAAAAGAAGCGGTTGATCAGGTGAATATCCATTCAGGCATTTCTTTGGTGTTGATGGATATTAAAATGCCGGTAATGAATGGGTACGAGGCATTGGACCATATTAAACAAATCAGGCCGGAATTACCGGTTATCGCACAAACCGCCTATGCGCTTAGTCAGCATAAAGCCAAAGCGCTGAAAGCAGGTTTCGATAGTTATATTTCAAAACCTATACAGAAAAATATACTTGTCGAAATGATGGCCGGTTACCTGGATAGTTCATCAGTTTTACAACAATAAAATGTGATTAGCGATATAAAGTGGGAATTATATAACTTATTTTCAAAATTGTATAAGACTTTTAATCAAAAAGCTAAACAAATTTGTATTAAGAAATATTAGTACTAACCATTTTTATAACCATCATGACAATAACAGAATTTAATTATAATTTAACAAGCCTGCAGGATAGCCTTTTCAGGTTTGCTAATAGCTTAACCACAGATAAGGATAAATCAAAAGACCTGGTACAGGAAACATATCTCAAAGCCCTGCAATATTATGATACATTTGTATATGGGTCTGATTTGCGAAACTGGATATTCACGATAATGAAGAATATCTTTATTAACAATTACCGTCGTATGGTATGCCGCAAAACGCATTTAGATGCTTCTAAAAGAGGTTATTTCCTGAATTTTTCAACTGTTTCCATGGCTGATAGTCCCGAAAGTGTCTATTTATCCAAAGAAATTGTGAAATTAATTGAAAAGCTTGATGAAGATGACAAAAAGCCTTTTATTATGCACCACGAAGGATTCAAATATAAGGAAATAGCTGAAACACTCAATCTGAGTCTTGGAACCGTGAAAAGCAGAATTTTCTATACACGAAAGAAATTAATCAAACAATTGGTCGGTTAAAGCAGTGAAACTGTTATTTTAAGAAACCCAGTCTGCCGGCTGGCAGGAACTGCTAAAAGCGCCTATTCCCCCTTAACAAAGGGGGGAAGGGGGTTGTAGCGTGAATGTTTCATATACCCGGACAAGCTCTTTAATAATGGGGATAACAACCCCCCGGCCCCCTTATGCTAAGGGGGAGTTGCATTCTGCAATAACATCAGCCATTTTTTTGAAATTGGTCTTTTTGAATAAGCATAATAAACAGACTTTAATTCTACGAGCGCCTATTCCCCCTTAACAAAGGGGGATAGGGGGTTGTAGCGTGAATGTTTCATATACCAGGACAAGCTCTTTAATAATGGTGATAACAACTCCCCGGCCCCCTTTATTAAGGGGGAGTTGCATTCTGCGAAACATCAGCCATTTTTTTGAAATTTATCTTTTCTGAATAAGCGCAATAAAACAGACTTTAAATTCTACGAGCGCCTATTCCCACTTAACAAAGGGGGGTAGGGGGTTGTACCGTGAATGTTTCATATACCCGGACAAGCTCTTTAATAATGGTGATAACAACCCCCCGGCCCCCTTTGTTAAGTGGGAGTTGCATTCTGCGAAACACCAGCCATTTTTTTGAAATTTATCTTTTCTGAATCAGCATAATAAACAGACTTTAATTCTACGAGCGCCTATTCCCCCTTAACAAAGGGGGATAGGGGGTTGTACCGTGAATGTTTCATATACCCGGACAAGCTCTTTAATAATGGTGATAACAACCCCCCGGCCCCCTTTGTTAAGGGGGAGTTGCATTCTGCGAAACATCAGCCATATTTTTGAAATTGGTCTTTCTGAATAAGCGCAATAAACAGACTTTAATTGAACGAGCGCCTATTCCCCCTTAATAAAGGGGGATAGGGGGTTGTACCATGAATGTTTCATATACCCGGACAAGCTCTTTAATAATGGTGATAACAACCCCCCGGCCCCCTTTATTAAGGGGGAGTTGCATTCTGCGAAACACCAGCCATTTTTTTGAAATTTATCTTTTCTGAATAAGCGCAATAAACAGACTTTAATTCTACGAGCGCCTATTCCCCCTTAACAAAGGGGGGTAGGGGGTTGTACCGTGAAAGGGGGAGTTGTGCCAAAAGTCAGTCGCTACTATCAACTTTCATTAAATGTGTGAATTATGTAACATTTTATAAGAATTTTGTAATGATATTTTTTGTTTGATATATTAATTTTACAATAAAGGGAATATTTTTTATCTACCTATATTGACAAAAAAAACATGACAGGATACTGGAACAATAAAAAGGAAAAACTCAAACTAAAATTTTCATTCATTACCGACGATGATTTAATATATAATGAAGGTAAAGAACAGGAAATGCTGGAGATGCTTGGACATAAACTCGGCAAAACCAAAGATGAGCTCAGAAACATTCTTATTGTACTGTAAAGACGGTGGCAACTAAGAATAACATTTATAAATTTAAAAGTACTGAATATAAAACTTCACTATTCTGGTATGATGCTATACATCAGAAATATGCAAAGCAGCCGCTGTCAATCAGCAGTCAGAAACGAACTGGTTAAGCTCGGGCTTCGCTTCAATACCATTGAATTAGGTAAAGTAGAATTAGAAAACAGTGTTTCAGAAGAATATCTTAAAATGCTTGACAATGCTTTGAAAAGCAGTGGTCTTGAAATCATTCAAAAAAAGGAAGAACTTCTTATCCAGAAAATAAAAGATGCCATTGAACAATTGGTCTATTTCTCAGACGACCTGCCTAAACCAAACTATTCTCATTACATAAGCAATAAAGTTAATTACGATTACAATTACCTCAGCAATCTTTTCTCGGGAACACAGGGCATTACAATAGAAAAATACATTATTGAACAAAAAATAAAACGTGTAAAAGAGTTACTTATATACGACAATCTCAGCCTTAGTGATATTGCTTTTATGCTGCATTACAGCAGCGTGGCTCATTTATCTAACCAGTTTAAAAAAGTAACCGGGTTAACCCCTACTCATTTTGTTCAACGCAGGCATTCCCCCCGCCAGAAATCATGAAATGTGTGAATCTTGCAAATCTGTTCAGGAATTTTGTAATGATCTTGTTACAACAAGAGTTTACATTTGCCTTAATATGTTTCAATGATTCATAAATGAAACAAAACAATCTTTAAGCATGAAACTTTATATAAAAAATATGGTCTGTAACCGTTGCATATCAATCGTAAAAGCAGAGCTGGATAGTTTAGGTGTTCAATATGATTCGGTTGAATTGGGTGAAGTTATTATGAAGAAAAAGATGACAGATACAAATCGTTCGGTTTTATTCAATGAACTGAAGCAATCGGGGCTTGAACTGGTTGATGATAAAAAAAATATCATTATTGATAAACTAAAAAAAGCCATTGTTGATCTGGAGCTGTATTCTGACGAGAATTTAAATATCAGCTATCGCGACTATATAAGACTAAGAGTTAACGACAATTATATTTCACTGAATACGCTCTTTGCAGAGATAGAAGGTATTACCATTGAAAAATACATCATCAGGCATAAAATAGACCGGGTAAAAGAATTGCTCGTGTATAACAATCTTAACCTTGCAGAAATTGCGCTTATAATGCACTATAGCAGCGTAACGCAGATGTCTGGTCAGTTTAGAAGAATTACCGGTCTGACCCCTGCACATTTCAGACATCTCCGGAACTCCAGAAATCTCATTCCGCAGATAAATTGAGTATTATAAATGAAAAACCCTTAATTATGAATATGAATTTTACTGATAATACAATCACACAAAAGCCTTTTGAAAATGAAGGACACCAAAAGAAGGAAAGTGTAAAATTGCCAACTTCGCAAGAAATAAAAACAGATAAGATTGAATTTTCTGAAGATGATTATTTAGAACAAATGGATATAATGCAGGAAACAAATGAGCAACTGGCGCATATTGTTGAAATGAGAACAAAAAAAATAAAAGAGGTGGTTGCTGCAAACACAAAGTTTATATCTGTAATAGGTCATGATTTAAGAAGTCCTTTAAGCTCTGTTTCAAGTGCTTTGGAGTTATTAAGGTTAAAACTCGAAAAAAATGAAATTTGGGATATTGAAGAATACATCAATTTGGCATCCAATTCAGTAAACCAAACCTTAATGCTTCTCGAAAGCCTTTTAGAATGGGCCATATCACAGCGCTCAGATAGAAGTTTCAATCCTGTTAAGATTAATTTATACTGTATATTTTCAGACGAGATAGACAGTATGAATATTTTAGCCATGCAAAAAAACATCAAACTAAAAAATGATATTTCCCCTGATCTACATGTTTGCGCAGATATGCATATGGTGAAAACCGTGCTTAGAAACTTATTAAGCAATGCTTTAAAATATACATATTCCGGAGGTGTAATTTCAATAAGTGCATCAGAAGACAAACATTTTGTTGAAGTAGCGATTAAAGATAAAGGAATTGGGATTTCAGAAGAGGCACAAAAAAAACTCTTTAACACCGATAAATTTTATTCTACGACCGGCATTAATAATGAATCTGGCAGTGGATTGGGGCTGGTATTATGTAACGAATTTATTAAGATACATGGCGGAAGTATTGAAGTTAACAGCGCACCCGGTTGCGGAAGCGAATTCAAATTTACATTACCTCATTATATATAAACCCTCATTAAAAATTAGAAAAGTGGATTATCAGAATGTCAGTATGTTTTAGTGGGTTTATCACGACCTGGAAGATTGACTTGCAGATAAGATTAGAAAGTCTGATAAGCTTGATTTTTCAGGTCGTTTATTTTTGTAACTCAAATTATAAAAACGTTATCTGGCCAATAGCCGGTTGGGGTCAGTATTAAAAGCATAGCTTAAAAAGAAGTAATTTCCAGTTGATTGCTATCATTAAAATATTAATTTTTAACAAATAGAAATCATGACATCAAAAAGATTAACCTCAAACACAACAGTATTTTATTTCTTAGCGGTAGTAGTTATAGTAGTGGCTTTTCTGCTATTGGGCGGTTGGCCATGGTTAAAAAGCTTGTCGCACGGTGGCAGGTCAATGAATATGGCCAACTTAAACTGGCTGCAGATTATAATTGGCTTAGGCATCGGTTTCGTGCTTGGTTTGTTAGCAGGCAGAAGAAAATGGTAATAGTACATTACCGGCAAAATGAGGAATTATGGTATTGGGGAGACCCGACTTGAAATAGTATTTTTATTTTAGATGAAAATATTCTATTTAAATGTTGGTTTTTTATTTAATTTATTGATATATCATTGGGCATTGTCTAAATTCGATATTTAAAAGACAATAAAATTCCACTCATGAAAACCAGGGAAATAAAGCCTTCAGTATCTTTAAAAGAAAAAACTTCTGTACAGGAAATGGTTCAGTTCCCGGTTGTTGGTATAGGCGCATCGGCCGGCGGACTTGAAGCCCTGGAGCAATTCCTGGGTAATGTGCCAGAAAACAGTGGATTGGCATATGTAGTCATCCAGCACCTTGATCCGACACAAAAGGGCATGTTACCGGAACTATTACAGCGCATTTCGGGCATCGAAGTCATTCAGGTGAAGAACCGCATGGTGGTAAAACAAAATCGCATTTATGTAATCCCGCCAAACAAGAGTATGTCAATTCTAAATGGAATGTTTCACCTGTCCAAACCAATAGAATCAAGAGGATTGCGACTTCCAATAGATTTTTTCTTCCGTTCTCTGGCAAACGACCGCAAGGAGCTGGCTGTGGGTATCATTCTTTCGGGTATGGGATCTGACGGTAGTATTGGCCTGCGTGATATTAAAGAAAATAACGGAATTATTATGGTGCAGGAACCATCAACTGCCAAATTCGACAGTATGCCGCGTAATGCAATAGATTCTGTAATTGTAGATATTGTTGCGCCCCCCTCTGAGTTACCCGAAAAGCTTTATGCCTTTCTAAAACATATTCCGGTCACCAGTTCAGATGCAGATTCACAAATAAAAGATACAAGTTCTCTTGAAAAGATCATTATCCTTCTGCGGACAATTACCGGTAATGACTTTATGCAATATAAAAGAAATACTGTTTACAGACGTATTGAAAGACGTATGGGTATTCACAAAATAAAAAAAATATCGTCATACGTCAGTTTTTTGCTCGACAATCCAAAAGAAGTGCAGATACTTTTCAAAGAACTGATGATTGGTGTCACCAATTTTTTTCGTGATTACCAGGTGTGGGAGTATCTGAAAGAAAAGGTTATTCCTGATATGATTGGTAAATTTCGGACTAGCTCTTTATTAAGGGCATGGGTGCCGGGGTGTTCTACCGGTGAAGAGGCATATTCTTTGGCTATGGTATTTAAAGAGACCCTTGAAGAATCTCCTTCCTCTGGTGGCATTTCTCTTCAGATATTTGCAACCGATCTCGACAATGATGCAATAGATATTGCCAGAAAAGGGATTTTTCCGGTAAACATAGCTGCCGATGTATCACCGGAAAGGTTGAAGCGCTTTTTTATTAAAACAGATGAGGGATACCGTATTAATACCGAGATACGCGAAATGGTTGTGTTTGCGCAGCACAACCTGATCATGCACCCTCCATTTACTAAAATAGATATTCTTTCGTGCCGTAATCTGCTTATATATATGGATTCAGAGCTTCAAACGAAAATACTCGCATTGTTTTTCAACAGCCTGCATCCCGAGGGTATTATGGTTTTAGGAAATGCTGAAACACTTGGAAACCGGAATCATCTTTTTGCAACTCTGGAACCAAAACTAAAAATATTTAAGCGTTCGAATACTGTACTTTCACCTGAATTATATAATTTTCCTGCTTCATTTTCACAAAACAAAAAAGACCGTATTCATAAACAAATGTCGCAAAAACCTAATATAAATATTCAAACACTTGCCGATCAGCTATTGTTGCAGCAATATGCCCCTGTGGGTGTTTTGGTGAATGAAGATGGTGATATTATTTACACCAGCGGGCGAACAGGCAAATACCTTGAACCGGCTGTAGGTAAAGCAAACATGAATATTTTTGCTATGTTGCGCGAGGGTTTGCGTAACGAATTTCCTGTTGCCTTCCGAAAATCTATCCTGAAAAAAGAAACGGTGATAATGCACAATGTAAGGGTTGGAACAAACGGCGGTACACAAACATTAAACGTTACAATTCACTGGATAGATAAACCTGAATCTCTTAATGGTATGGTAATGATTATTTTTAATGATGTACCGGAGCATACCAATAGCATTCAAACTGGAACTAAAAAAGTAAAAGCTTCTAAAAGCATGATGCAGCGGGAGTTGGAAAAAGAGTTGGAGCAAACCCGTGAGGAGATGCAGAAAAGTTTCGAAACGATGCAGACTTCGCAGGAAGAACAGAAATCTACAAACGAAGAGTTGCAGTCAGCCAATGAAGAATTGCAATCTACCAACGAAGAACTCACAACATCAAAAGAGGAGATGCAAAGCCTTAATGAAGAACTACAGACTGTGAATGCTGAATTGCAGTCAAAGGTTGATGAGTTTTTAAGGGTAGATAATGATATGAAAAACCTGCTCAACAGTACTGATATTGCTACGCTGTTTCTTGACAAAGAGTTGAATATAAGGCGTTATACCAATCAGGCCACCAAAATTTTTAAACTTATAAAAAGCGATATAGGCAGACCTTTTACCGACCAGGTCTCAGACCTGATATACCCTGAACTTGCTGCTGATGCGATTGAAGTATTAAGAACACTCATATTTGTTCAAAAACAAATACCGGCCAAAGACGGGCGCTGGTTTTCTATTCGAATTATGCCTTATCGCACCTTCGATGATAGAATTGACGGACTTGTCATCACTTTTATCAATATCACCGATCACATGACGCTTGAAACTGAATTAAATGAATCAAAACTTATTCATAGATTGCTCTTTAATTCATCGTCTGATGTAATCATTAAATTATCTGACGGATGGAATATCATTGATTTTAATCCCCAGGCTGAACTTTTTTTCGAAACCACTATGGAACAAGCTAAAAATCAAAATTTTATTCAAAGTTTTATTCCTGAAAAGTATCGGAAAAAGACAGAAAAGGAGATGAAATCGTGGTTGAATGAAGCCAACGGCAGTAAGATAAAATTACAGGTAATAACGAAGGGAGGTACCGCATTGGAAACAGAATGGGTGGCAAGTGTGATTTACAACAACATGAAACTTGCAGCCGGGATGATTTTATTGATGAAAAAGAAAGACATTGACTGAGCGCTAAAGCCATAATACCGCTTTGAAGAAATGAATGTGATGATTCAAATTCTGGACTTTAGGCAATATTAAAATGAAAATAAATTAAACATACATACCATGAATTTCGAAGAAATAGATTTTACCAATGCCGAAATGTTGCGCAAAAAGGCAGAAGTGCAACTGAAAGAGGAACAAAAAAAATCTGGTACTCCGGAAAGTGAAACAGACGTGAAAAAACTGCTTCACGAGTTGCAGGTACACCAGATAGAGCTGGAAATGCAGAATGAAGAGTTAAAACAGGCATATGCTATGGCAGAAAAGGCGCTTAAAAATTATACCATGTTATACGATTTCTCTCCAATGGGCTATTTTACCCTGGAAAGAGATGGTACAATTCATGAACTGAATTTCACAGGTGCTGAAATGCTTGGTGATAAACGCTTTAGTTTGCTAAATGCCAATTTTAAACTATTTGTTTCAAAAGATTCACTTACAGGGTTTAACAACTTTTTAAACAATGTATATACCAGAGATTCAAAAGAGTCATGCGAAGTAATGCTTGGATTTGATAATAACCCATATAGCCATGTTTATATAGAAGGCATTGTTACCGGTGATGACAGAAAATGCCTTCTTTCAGTGGTTGATATTTCAGCATTTAAAAAGTAGTGCCATCTTTAATTTTTAGATACACTCTCCGAAAAGTTACCGAATGTGAGAATGATGTAACTTATTCCCTGAATTATATAACAACTATCCAAGAAAAGGATTGCAATTTTGTAGTGTATCTAATTATTACATTTATTCATACTTTAAATAAAATTAAATGAGAAAATCAAACTTTATATTAATGACAGTTGCATGTGTTTCTTTTACATTATCAAACATATATGCACAGGAACCAAGCAGAAAAACAGAAAAAGCCAAAGATAATCTGCAAGATGCGAAGATTGAAGTGGTAGAAGCTAAGCAGGAAATGGCGAATGTTCAAAATTCGGAATATCAAGATTTAAAGAAAGAATCTGATAAGAAATTCAAAAGTAATCAGGATATGATAAACGATTTGAAAATCAAAATTTTGAAAAATAACGATAATGATAGTTCAACGAACAATACCAGACTTAGCACACTGGAGCAGAAAAACCATGGCCTGCAGAAGCAACTTGCAGATTATAAAGATGAAGGACCGGAAAAATGGGCAACCTTTAAGTTTAAATATAACTATGAAATGGATGAGCTTGAAAAATCACTTAAAGATTTTACAATCGTTAGTATGAAATAAGCAATAGGTTAACTTTTTCAAGTATGAGGCTGTGTGAAAATAAATTACACAGCCTTTTTTTATTTCAGCACCTAACGGCAGATATCATTTCTGTATTTTTCTTGCTTTTTGGCCCTTAATTGTACAATCGTCTTTCAATAGGTGCGTTTAAATCTGCCTCTTTTCTCCGCAGCGTATTTACAACAAAAGTGAAAAAAATATTTTTTTTTGTTTATATTATTCATATTATTGGACAATAGTTATTTGCTGATTTCGTTAATAGAACAGCACAAAGTTTTTATAGTGCAATTCTTTTTTATGTTAAAATATTGTTTTCGAAGGAATTAAGTTAAGTTCGTTAAGCTGATTAATCTTTTGAAATTGAATAAAAACCTAAAAATAAACCTAAAACTATTAACAATATTTTTGTTGATTATTACTTTTCTTTTTATATCCTCATGTAAAAAACGCGATTCCCGGTTACTGTTATATAAAGTTGAAAAAAAAGACTTTGTAAACAAGATTACGGTTTACGGGGTTATCGAAGCAAAAAAAACCACTGCCGTTATCTGCCCCTCCATACACACAGATGCAACAATAATATATCTGGTACCCGAGGGCACACACGTAAAAAAAGGAGATACGCTTTGTATTCTCGAATCGTCAGAGATTTCTACTCAGTACCTTAAGGCGGTTAAAGAACTCGATAATGAAATAGCCGAATTCAACAAATCTTTGGCTCATCTTGAATTGCAATATATTATACTGAAATCACAGTTGAAAATTATTGAATCTTCTACTGCTATAAGAAAACTGGATTCACTCCAGCTTGAATTTTTATCTCCGTCAAAAAAAAGGATAATGGAGCTGGAAATAGAGAAAGCAGTGAGTGAAAAAGAAAAGTATCAGAAAAAGCTGGCATTTCTTGAAATAATAAATCAATCAGACCTGCAAAAGATGAAAATGAAAATAATACAGCGTGAAAACAAGGTTAATATCGTAAAATCACGGGCAGAAAAGTTAATTATAAGGTCTGATACCGAAGGCATGGTTTTCTATTCGAACCTGTGGTCATCAGGCGAAAAAATTCGTGAGGGCGATATTGTATGGGACTGGATGGAGTTCTTTAAAATTCCCGACATGACCGGTATGAAAGTAAAGCTTTATGTAAATGAAACACATTATAAGCAAATAGAAAATGACCAGAGGGTTGAAATTACAATCGATTCACATCCCGAGAAAAAACTCGGGGGCAAGGTTAAATCAAAATCATCAGTAGGGAAACCGGTTAAAAAAGATTCAAAGATTAAGCAATATGAAATAACAGCAGCTTTAGATAGTGCAGATTTTATCATTACATCCGGTTTATCAGTTACATGTAATGTGTACCTGGATGAAATTCATGACACTATTGTTGTTCCTGTTATTGCGGTACATGAATTCGATAGCGCCAAATTTGTATATATTACACAAAAAGATAAGTTTATAAAGCAGGTCGTAAAAACTTCTAAATACAGCAATACCGAAACAATTATTACCAGTGGGCTTAAAGGAGGAGAATCGGTCGCCTTGGGAGAGCCTCCCTTAAGTTTGATTGATAACACAGAAACAAAAGATAATATATCACGTTACCAATGAATAAAATTATTTACATAGCATTTATCCCTTTTCTTATAGGCTGCAAACAAAAACCAGACAGGATTATTCAAAATGCGCCTGTAAAAAAGGGAGAATTTAATGTTGAAATAGTTGAAGCCGGGGAGATCAAAGCAACAAATGCCGTAAATATCTCTTCTCCTGCATTATCCTGGCGGTTTGGACAAATGAAAATAACCAAAATAATCGAAGATGGTGAAGAGCTTTCAAAAGGTGATACGGCTATTATTTTCGACCCTTCAGAAGTGGAAAAGGCCAGGATAGATGCTGAAGCAAATCTTGAAATAGCCAAAGCCGAGCTGGAAAAAATGAAGGCGGAACACGATTCGAAAATTCAGGAACTTGAATCCAATCTAAAAATCACCCGGATAGATTATGAGATATCTTCTATCCTGCTCGAACAGGCTACTTTTGAAGCTGATGTTACCAGGAAAGAAATACAGCTAAATCTCGATCAATCAAAAATTTCATTCGATAAAGCCAAAGACGAGATTGAAAACCAAAAAAAAATAAACAGGGAAATACAATTACAACAACTTCTTAAAATAAAACAATATAAGGCCGAACTTGAGGATGCAGAACGGTCTTTACGCAGCCTCACTGTTGCCAGCCCTGCATCGGGTATAGCCATATTAAGGGAGAACTGGTTTACAGGCAGTAAATGGCAGGTAGGCGATGCCACCTGGTCGGGAAATCCCCTAATCGATTTGCCCGATTTGCGTGAATTAAAAGTAGTTGTAGAAATAAATGAGGTGGATATTTCGAAGATAAAACTCGATCAGCCTGCGGAAATAAAACTTGATGCATTTTCGGATACTGCTTTCAGTGGAAAAGTTACGTTCATAGCATCTTTGGCAAAATTCAAAAAAAAGGAATCGAAAATTAAAATATTTCCTGTGGAAATTCTTATTTGTGGAACATCAAAGAAGTTAATGCCGGGGATGACGGTAAGCTGCAAAATTACCTCTGATAAAATTAATGACATTATTTATGTTCCCCTGGAAGCCCTTCACAAGAAAGATAATACCGAATTTGTGTATGTGCGGTCGGGCGCTTCCTACAAAACAAGAACTGTGGTAACAGGACTGGCAAATAATGATTATGTTATTATTGAAAAAGGGTTGACAGAAAAAGACGAAGTAGCATTATCCGATCCTTTTGCTAAAAAATAATCAGGGGAAAAGAAAAATTTTATGCTGATTCATACAAAAAAATATATGAAACAACCGGTTTTGACTACTCTTATTATTATCATTCTTGCTTCATGCAAACCAACGGAAGATTCCGGAGATCATGTAATAAACAAAGGTGATTTTTCATCAGTATTGATTGAAACCGGCGAATTGCAGGCCGTAAATGCAAGAGTAATATTTATGCCTTTTATCGGGTGGCAGTATGGCTGGCAATTTAAAATAACAGGGCTCGTTAACCACGGAACACTTGTTAATGAAGGCGACTCCATTGCTCAATTCGATGTGTCAACAGTAAAAAAATCATTTTTAAACGAGCAGAACAAACTCGAAGTTGAAAACACAATACTGAATAAGATCATTATAGAAAAACAAACAGCTTTACATGCTATTGAATCACAAATAGAATCACTCGAGGCGGCTTATAGCCTTAAAAAACTGCAGGTGGAGAAATTTAAATTCGAGTCGGAGAAAAAAAAGATAATTAAGCAGAAGGAGTTGGAAAAAGCAGAAATTGAACTGGACAAAGTACGAAATAACCTGAAACTTACTAAACTGGTTGTGGAAAATGAGCTTAAAATTCAGAAAATTAAGATTAAGCAGATTGAAAACAATGTTAGGAATGCACAGTCTGCTCTCTCTCAACTAACTGTAAGAAGTCCGATAAACGGAATAATGCAGGTACTGGAAAACAGGAGGACAAAAAATATCTTTCTGATAGGTGACGAAGTCCAGCAAGGCGGGCCTTTCACCCTCATACCCGATATGACTAAAATGCGTGTTAAATCATCTGTAAATGAAGATGATTACAATAAAGTATTTCTGGGGCAAAAGGTGATTGTCAGGCTTGAAGCATTCCCTTTAAAAAAATTTGTTGGTAAAGTATCCAGGTTAGGTAAATTAAGCCATAAAAAAGACAATAAATCAACGGTGAAAGTATTCGATATTGAGGTATTGCTTGATGAAACCGACCCTGTATTAAAACCCGGAATGACCGTTCATTGCGATATTTACACTTCAGAATTAAAAAATACATTTTTTGTTGATAATCAGTGTATTTTTAAGGATAGTGTAAGTTACTATATCATAGTTGATAAGAAAGGAAAACAGGAAAAGTGTATCGTAAATCCTGGAGCAAGTAATTCCACATATACCGTAATTAGTGGTGATATTAAAGAAGGATGGAAGATTGCTCAGGGGAAAGAAATACAAAAGGATATTTAATTTATATATATGCAGATTGAAGAAAACTTTCGGGTTGCAGCTAACGGCCTTTTGGAACATAAGGTAAGATCGTTGTTAACCATGCTTGGAATAATCTTTGGCGTGGCAGCTGTAATTTCAATGCTTTCCATTGGAGAAGGGGCGAAGCGTGAGGCAATTGCCAAGTATAAAGATCTCGGCGTAAATAATATTATTATCAGAGACAAAGATTTTGATGAAAAACAATTGGAAGAGATAAGGGCAAAGTTTTCACCTGGATTGACCATTGCACAGGCATATGCAATTAAAGAAGTCATCCCTTCGGTTGAAGATGTTGCCCCTCAGACTGAAACTGAGGTAGATGCCAAATATTATGATAAATCCAGTAAAGCCACGGTAGTGGGTATTACCCCCTCATTTCTGAGTATTCTCAATTATTCTGCACAGAAAGGTGTCTTCATAAACCAGGATCATTATGACCGGAGTTTAAAAGTATGCGTTTTAGGCGCATCTGTTGCAAAACAACTGTTTCCTTTTGAAGAACCTACCGGAAAAAGCATCAAGATAGATGATCAGTGGATGGAAGTGATCGGTATAATGGCAAATAAATCGTTGTTTACCGAAACGGTGGGTGAACTTGCATCGCGCGACTTAAATAATGATATTTATATTCCGTTATCAACATTTAATAAAAGATTGACAAAAGGAAATGAACTTGAGAGCGAGATAAAACAAATTACGGTAAAGGTAAAGAACTCTGAAGAACTTATTGACGTCTCCTCTATAATCAAAAACCTGCTCAACAGGCACCATTTCAATAATGATGACTTTAACATTATTATTCCTTATGAATTACTGAAACAGGAAGAAAAGGAAAGAAGGATCTATAATGTGCTGCTGGGAGCAATTGCTGCAATTTCATTATTGGTCGGCGGTATTGGTATTATGAACATTATGCTGGCCACTGTTATGGAAAGGACTCGTGAAATAGGCGTTAGAAGGGCCATCGGGGGAACAAAAAAAGATATTCTCAGCCAGTTTCTTACTGAAGCAATTGCCATAAGTATAACCGGGGGAATTATAGGTGTTTTACTTGGGCTTGGGCTATCCCTGGGAATTACTCTTATTACGGATGTCAAAACACATGTGGCCCTTTATTCGGTCATAATTGCATTTTTCTTCTCGGTACTGGTTGGAATAATTTTCGGGTTTTTACCTGCGAAAAAAGCTGCTGGACTAAATCCTATAGAATCAATAAGATACGAATAGTAATTAAACAGCTATGTTGATTGATATAAGAAATTTAAAGAAAATATACATGCTCGGCAATATTGAGGTAAAAGCTTTAAGAGATGTAAATTTGTCTATTTGTACAAACGAGTATGTGGCCATAATGGGACCTTCGGGTTCGGGAAAATCAACTCTCATGAATATACTTGGTTGCCTCGATATTCCTACTGAAGGGATTTATAAATTTGATTCCATTGATATCCAGAATTTAACCGACAACGAACTGTCAAAGATCAGGAACAAAAAAATAGGATTTATCTTTCAAACCTTTAACTTATTACCACGTGCCAATGCCCTTTACAATGTGGAACTACCGCTTATTTATGCCGGAATGGATAAGCACTTAAGGAAAGAATTAGCACAGGATGCATTAAAAAGGGTTGGATTAGCCGACCGAATGGACCACCGGCCAAACGAATTGTCGGGAGGCCAGCGTCAGCGTGTGGCGATAGCCAGGGCGCTGGTGAATAAACCCGAGATCATTCTGGCCGATGAGCCTACCGGAAACCTCGATTCTAATACCGGTAACGAAATAATGGAGATGTTTAATGAGTTGCATCGTGAAGGAAATACAATCATACTTATAACTCACGAAAAAGAAATAGCCGATCAAAGTAAACGCATAATTCACTTATTTGATGGAAAAATCATTTCTGATGAAAAAAAATAATGTGATCCGAAAAAATTTCATTTTTATAGTTCTCATCTATTGTTCTGTGTTTCTAAGCGCCCAGCAACAAATTTACGAGCTCGATCTACAGAAAAGTATTGACATTGCTTTAGAAAAAAGCTATACCATCAAAACCCTTAAAGCCGACCTTAAAGTTGCTGAATATAACCTTCAGTCGGCTAACAGAAGTTTCAGGACACATCTTGATTTGGTACTAACAGTGCCAAATTATGCAGAATCATTGAGAAAATGGGAAGATAGTACAGGAATATCTTATTATCCTATTAAACAAATGAACTATTCGGGATACGTTAATTTATGGCAACCGTTGCCGACAGATGGAAAAATATCTTTAACCTCCGGATTGGATAATACAGATGATTTTATGGAAGATAAGAAATCATTTGCATTTTCAAACAGAATAGAATTTGAACAGCCGATCGAAGCTCTGTATTCTTATAACAGGATACGTTCTGAGTTTAAGAGGGCTAAACTGAATTATGAATTATCAAACAAACAATTAAAACGTACAGAACTTGATCTGATTTATTATGTGAGCAACTCATTTTATGAACTTGTTTCTGCGAAAGAAAGGAAGAACATTTCTTACCAGTCGCTTCTCAGACAGGATGAGGTTTATAAAATTGCCCAAAAAAAATATGAATCAGGTTTAATACGTGAGGTTGAAGCTCTACAAATGGAAGTTGACCTTGCCGGTGCAAGAAATGAGTATGATCAGGCTGATATTAATCACATGTCAGTAAGCAATGACTTTAAACAGTTACTTGGTATTTCATTGTATGATAGTATTATTATTAATAGTGATTTAAGTTACGATCTTATCCTGATAGATTTACAAAAAGCAATTGATCTTGGGATTAAGAACAGGCTCGAAATCCGTGAAAAAGAAATACAGATTGAATTAAATGAAATATCATTAAAGGAATTCAGGTCAAGAGGACTTATTAGGGGTAAAATAAATGCCTATTATGATTTTACAGGAGTAGATGATAAAGAATTACCAATAACTTTCAGCAATGCATTTGATAATTCATGGCAGGATTTAAGAAGAAGGCCCAATAACCGGGGAATTGGATTAACACTAAGTGTCCCTATTTGGGATTGGGGTGAAAACAGATCATTGGTAAATGCACAAAAAGCCCGTATAGAACGAGCAATGTATTCACTTGATGATACAAAAGTTGATATTGAAAAAGAAATTATCAATACAGTCAACAGGTTAAACAGCGCCTTAAGAAGGTTACAATTACTTGAAAAAAGTGTGCAGGTTGCTGAAAAGAGTTTTGCCATAAGTAGCACCAGGTTTGTAAATGGTGATATCGACAGCGAATCGCTTGCCCTTGAACGTGAAAGGTTAAACAATGCATATGTTTCCAGGCTTAATGCATTTATAAGTTATAAACTGCTTCTGGCTGACCTTACACGACAGACATTTTTTGATTTTCTAAAAAATAAGTCTTTGGTTGAACCGGTTGAATAAGAACTCAATTGTTGCTACTAAGAAGTTGTTCATGAATTTTAAATAGCAGCAATTCTTTGTTAATCGGTTTGCTTATATAATCGGAACAACCACATGCTAAAGCTTTATTTCTGTCAGCCAGAGAAATATATGCTGTTTGGGCAATGATGGGTACATCAGGCTTAAATTCTTTTATGCGCATTGTTGCCTCGAAACCATCCATCACAGGCATTTTTAAATCCATTAATACCAAATCAATAAGCGGGTTAGATTTACATAACCTTACGGCTTCGAGGCCATTTTCGGCCCTGATAATGTTTAGTCCATAATCCGAAAACATTTCTTCCAACAGCGTAAAATTTGAGTCTTCGTCTTCGGCAATTAATACTGTTTTAGTGGTATTAAATTTAAAATTTAATGCATCCACGGCGGGTGTGTCAGGCATTTTTTTCGGATTAGCATTTCTGTAAGGTATGGTAAAATAGAATTCAGAACCTTTACCCGGTTCGGAACTTAACCACATTTTACCGCCAAGCATTTCAACATAAGCTTTTGAAATAGACAAACCCAATCCTGAACCGCCAAAATGGCGTGTATCGGTAGTTTCAACCTGGCGAAAACGATTGAATATCACTTCTTGCATATCCAACGGAATACCCATTCCGGAATCTTCAACATAAAATTCCAGTTGATTATCCTTTACCTCATATCCAAAATTAACATAACCCTGTTGGGTAAATTTAAGGGCATTGCCTACAAGATTAGTGAGTATTTGCAATATTTTGGTCGTATCGGTAATAATAAGTGCCTCATCATCGGCCAGTATGGTATTCAAACTAAGTATAACATTCTTGTCATTGGCTTTGAGTGAAAATTGTTCTTTAATAAGTTTACCTATTACATTAATGTTGATTTCATTTTCCTGAATTTTTTCCTGTCCGGTTTCAATAGAGGCAATGCTAATTATATCATCAATAATGGCAAGTAGCTGTTCGCTGCTTTGTATAATTATATTGGTATAATTTTTGCGTTTTTCAGGTATCAATTCGGGGTTGTTAAGAAAACCTGAAAAGCCTACTATTGCATTCAGGGGCGTTCTTATTTCGTGCGAAATATTGTGCAGGAAGGCTGTTTTCAGGCGGTCGCTTTCCTCGGCTTTTTCCTTGGCTTCTATCAATTCGTTTTCTAATTGTTTTCGTTTTGAAATATCGCGGCAACTGCCATAAACCCATCCATTGGGAAGCAGAACGGCATTCAGGTCTGTTTCTGCATAGCTCCCGTCTTTCTTCACAAGTTCTATCTCAGAATAGGAACTGCCTGTAATAAACAGTTTCTGAAAGATTTTAGAATACTCCTCTATTTTGTTTTTGGGTGATATATCGGCAATTGTATACGTCAGAAATTCTTCTTTTGAATAACCCAATAAATCAACTGCCTGTTTATTAACATATATGTATTTGCCTTCCATATCAGTAATAAAAATCGCATCAGCGGAATTCTCGGTAATGGTCTCGAATTTTTCTTCGTTTTCTTTAATTAATTGATGAATCTGTTTGCTTTCGGTAATATCGCTTGAAATTCCTATGATACCTGTTAATTTCCCATTTGAATCAAGTATGGGTGTATCGGTTACAAATGCAGGAAAACTACTTCCGTCTTTTCTTTTTACCTGGAATTCTCCAGCCCATGTTTTTCCTGCACCTAATTTTTGCATAATGTCAATGGCCTGTTCATTTGATTGTTGGGCAGGTGTTAAATGCATAATATTTTGTCCGGTTGCTTCAGATGTTGACCACCCGTATATTTTTTCTGCAGCATTGTTCCAGTAAATCACTTTGCCCTGCAAATCAGTAGCAATAACAGCCTGGCCAACATTGTTAATCAGGTCGGCCTGAAATTTTATTTCGTTTCGTATGTTTGTGCTTTCGGTAATATCCCTGATATTGCATTGGATTACCTTAATGTTATTACACAAATAAACATTGCTGACGAACTCAACATGAATTTCATTTCCATCTGAAGTTACAAGCGGTAAATCATCATAGCGAACATATTCTTTTTGTTGCAATTCAAAAAATTTCTCCTTGTTCTCATAAATATCCTTAAAAGAGCCTATTTCCCAAATTGATTTTTCAATAAATTCATATTTAGAATAGCCCAGCAAGTCAATTAAAAACGGGTTAACGTCAACAATCTTGCCGGTTTCGGCATCGAGAATCAGAATTCCGTCTTTAGCCGACTCAAAAAGGCGGCGGTATCGGGTTTCCAAAAGGGTCAACGCATCTTCTGTGCGCTTGCGGCTTGTTATATCCTGTGAAATTGTTGCTATAATATTTTTTCCTTCCTCATCAAGAATACGCGATGAATTCCATAAAACTGTTTTGATATTATTATCTTTTGTTAAAATATCTATTTCAACTGCTTCCAGTTTATCGTCCAGATGATTTTTTAGCAATTCAAGTGTTGCAGCAATTTTTTCTTCTGGAAAAAGAAAATCCATTTTTTTATCGATAACATCAGCCGAACCATAACCGCTGAGCAATTCAAATTGGCGGTTGAAACGTTTTATGATCATAGAAGTGTCCCATATAATAATGGGTGCATGCATATGGTCCAGGAGGTTGTTTAAAAAATCGCTGGTAGCGCGGTGTGTTTTTTTTAAAGAATCTTCTTTACCTTTTCGTTCAGTTATGTCCTCAATGGCAAGAAGAATTATTTGTTCTTTTCCAAATGCCCTTTTTACCTGGCGTGCATTTAAAAGCATCACCCGCCTGCCAATGGCAGAAAAGTTGTGCTCAACCTCGTAATTATCAAAGGAATTTTTCTCTGGAATGATTTTCTCCAGCAATTCTTTCAGTTTTGGAATATTCCATTGGTAATTACCCAGTTCATAGATAAGCTTGCCAATTGTTTCTTCGGTGGTTACTTTGAAAAATTTATAGAACGAAGCGCTGGCTTTTATTACCCTTAAATCTTTATCCATTGCAAGTAATGGTTCCCGTAACGTGTCGATTACATTCTCAGTGAATATATTTAACTCGTCTGCGCTTTTTTTAATCTCCGCGAGTTCTTTTCTGGTTTTTTCGAAAGCAGCTTCTGTCTCCTTTCTTGCCGTGATATCGCGTATTTGGCATTGAATAACCTTATTGTCGTTTACTAAATAAACATTGCTGACGCACTCAACATGAATTTTACGTCCGTCTGAAGTTACAAGCGGTAAATCATCATAGCGAACATATTCTTTTTGTTGCAATTCAAGAAATTTCTCTTTATTCTCATAAATATCCTGAAAAACGCCTATTTCCCAGATTGATTTTTCTATGAAAATTTGTTTTGTATAGCCAAGCAAATCAATTAAAAACGGATTAACGTCAACAATCTTCCCGGTTTCGGCATCGAGGATTAGAATCCCGTCTTTTGTAGATTCAAACAAGCAGCGATAATGGAGCTCGGAGGCATATAATTTTTCTATTAAGATTGAGTCTTTCTTTTGGGGCTTTTTCTCCTTATTACCTGTAACTGTTGAGCTTCTCATGATTTTTTATTTTTAATGAAACCTATTATTTTGTTCTCATCGTCAAAAATCGGATGGAGGGTTACTTCAAAATACAAATGTGCCAGGTGTTTTTTTCTTGAGAATGGTTCTTCAATTATATATCTGCCGTTTAAAACTTACATCGGATTAAGGTTGATTTCTCACGGCCCTATTCAACTGATATATAATTACAAATATAATAAATAATTGAATATTAAGTCAATAATTGCTTGACATATTCATCAAACTACTTTATATCGAAAGTTTAAAAAAAATAAGAAGTATCAAAAAGGGGCGTTAGCTATTTGTAGGCCAAATTAAAGAATTCCTTGAGCTTATTTTTGTCTTTAATTTGATATTTGCCCTCTAAACAAACCTTTATAACCTCTGGCAAAACATCAAATAAATCTTCTAATGCACTGTCTGAACCAGTTACCAAACTATAAAAACTTGCCCCGTCAATCTCCCTTATATGCTCGCTTACAGGGCATTTTTCCCCTTTATCTTTATCCGATGGCGTAAATGGTTTATTATAACGTTTACCGTTTTGTGGTATTATTGCAACATAATACGCAGTATAGCCTTTATAAATGCTTGACTTTGGACTAACAAGCCTATCTAAGGAATAATATAGATCAGCTAATTTTCCTCCTGAAATTGTATTATATTTATTCTTGATCTCAGCAATGGCTTTATTGCTTTCTGAAACTAAATCTATTATATTACCCACCTTCATATTCATCCAAATCATATCTTTTGAGTTCTTATGAAAGTCCCCGTAGGATTTTCCCAAAATATTTTGATGAAAATCACCAATATGGTTCTGGAGAGTTTTTTGGGCTTGCCTTGTCGTTTCACTTTTTAGCCATGTATCGTAATCAATCTCAAATCCAGACAAAATTCTTATTAATCATATAATTCCTGAATTATTATCTGCAATATTCATTAAGATGATGCCTTATATCATTCCACGTGATTCCAAAGTTACAATCGTGATGTTGCTCTAATATTTTAATTCTACTTTGGTAAATTGATGGAAAGTTAATAAAAATAAGGAAATCAAAGAATAATAAACGGATAGAATCCTTATCTTTAACCAGATAAACAAAAGCAAGTATGCAAAAGGTATTTAGCCACAAAGACAAAAGATTTAAACAAGGCAATAAAGAGCCTACTTGCTGAAAATCAAACGAATAAACTATTTAGCCATGAAGAACTGGCAGCCCTCTACAGAGAGGGCTGCCTAAAGCCTGCGAAGTTAAAGTCCTCTATAAATGAGGGCTTCGGCTTCATTTTTAATGAGTACAATAATTTTTTCAAGGTTGGACAAAAGAACCAGAAAGAGAAAGCAAAAAAATATTTATCAGGCCTTTTTTGTACAGAACGTGGTAAAAGAAATATAGAGCGGATGGTAGAAGAAGTAACAGGAAGTGAATACGAATCGCTCCAACATTTCATATCCAATTCACCTTGGGACACTCAAGGCTTAATGAAGCAACTAAGCCAAACGGTAAGTAAAGAATTACAGCCATTTGGACTTGTAGGTTGCACAGTTGATGAGAAAGCACATTTGAAAAAAGGCATCAAATCAGTTGGGGTTACAAGGCAATATGCAGGCACTTCAGGAAAAATTGACAACTGCCAGGTAGGAGTTTATTTAAGCTTATGCGCAGGTAAATATGCCAATATAACCAACTACAGGCTTTATCTGCCAAAAGAATGGACAGACAACAAAAAACGGTGCATTAATGCAGGGGTACCGGAAAAACAGGTTGTGTTTAAAACAAAACCGGAGTTAGGATTGGAAATGGTCAAAGAACATATCGAAAACGGGGTACATTTTGATTTCATAAACGGAGATGGTTTGTATGGCAATGGGTACACTTTTAGTAAAGGGGTGGCCGCTTGGGGAATGAAATACGTACTTGATGTTCATAGTAACCAACAGGTATACTTACAAAAACCAATCATAAAAATACCTGATTCGCAAGAAGTTAAAAGTGGGCGAAAACCAACCCTTCCAAAACCTGATGTTAAGGGAATATCAGTAGCAGAATATGAGAAAACACTTCGAAAAGCAGATTACAAAGAAGTCAGGATCAGGCCAACAACCAAAGGGTGGTTAACCGCGCTTATCCATGTGGCAAAGGTTTGGGTATGGGATGAGCAGGGAGGTGATTTAGAAGCCATTGAGCAAACCCTCGTTATGCGTAAACCGGTTCACAAAAAAGATAAGATAAAATACTCCTTGAGTAACATAAAAATTGAGGAGCAAAGCATTGAAGATTTCGCTTTTATGCAAGCCCAAAGGTTTTGGATAGAAAGATGTTTTAGGGATGATAGCCATGATTTGGGAATGTCCGACTATCAAGTAAGGACATACAAAGGGTTTAAAAACCATATGGCATTAACCTGCGTTGCTATGCAATATGTAATGCGCGAACGGATAAAAAATAGAATTGAACTGCCATTATTGTCATACAACGATGTAAGAATATTACTTGCTAAAGAAATAAGGGAAAGGGCTGATTATGATTGTGAAGATATGAGAATTGAACAAATGTCAAAGCGCCATAAACAAAGGGCTAAAGACATAATGAGATATTATAATGTCGATTTACCAAAGTAGAATTAAGTGCTTGCGGAAACTTTGAGCGATTAAAAATTGGAAATTTTTTTCCGTCTATTTCTTCTTCAATTTCAGAAGCACAGTCTTCAAAATCAGAAATACTCCATTGTATTAGAATGGATTCATCTTCCTTAAATTTGAGCCACTTTTCAACATATTCAAGAATTGACAATAAATCGCTAATATTTCTTATGTGTTCCAAAGGTATTGATGTCTTATCATCAAATTCAATTGACTCAGATGTTATCATTTCTATCTTTTTAGAATTAAAATGATCTAATTCAAACTGAGTTATATATATCGAATCGATATTACCTGAAGATTTGATATGATATTTGCCAATCTTGTCTTTTATAACAGATTTTGTCAAATTTTCCAACGAATCATAAAGTGTTTTAATGTAGGTCGAATTCATTTCATTTGTTTTTTAAAATTATAATTATGCAATTTCATCGAAACCTATTGATTTCAAATAATCGTAGGTGTCATTATAAAATTCTGGTAATCTTGTTTGATCTTCATTATCACCGGATGGAATTACAATTACCATTCCTTGTCGGGCTCGGGTTAATAAAACTCGATAAGCATTTTTTAAATATAATTTTCTATTCGGACTGTTTATATTTTGCCACTTATTTCCTTTAAATGACTTATATGCCCATCCTTGTGAGTTGCAATATTTGAAATCAGCATCCCAAGCTACACAAACCCAATCAAGTTCCAAACCTTGAATTTGAAATTCAGTTGCTACATCTTCGAGATAATATGAAGAACGAACATCTGATTTATCATCTAAAAACCAATGAATTGGATCAATTGTATATCTAACATCTATGGCATAAGGCTTCAATCTATGGGCTTGAGATGAAACAACTATTCCATACCTTTCAGTTCCTCTTGCATTTTGTTTAAGCCATATCTTTGCCTTAGCTAGATTACGAGTAATTACAATTGGGTATTTATCTTTAATTTCTTTGAAAGTATTTCTTGCTTTTTCCTCATCTAAATCAAGAATTTGTTTTATTAATAAAGAAACATTTTCAGCTCGAAAAGAACGCATTGAAACTGCTAAATGTAAAGCCTCAGAATACTCAATATTCGATCTATTTTCAAACTTTTCTAGATTGTCTTTTGCATTGTATTCACTATCTGTAAGTCGATTTGAGATATAAATTTTCCAATTTGGGAATGAACGCTCTAAAGAATCAAACCATTCACTTATACCAGCTTCACCTGTATTTATTTCTTGACCACCACCAACTAAACATATAATAACAGCCCAATCTAAATGTCTATCGAGACATGATATTAAAAATTCAGGTTCAGACATATTGAAGTTCGGCTTTCCTTTCTTTTGGCGCATAAAAGTTGAAGTTTGTTCTAAAGTCCAAGCTCGTTGAGCCTCATCGAAAAGAGCAACATGTTCAATTGGAGCTTTATCATCTTTCAAACAATCGTCCCTAAAGTGATGAACAATTTGAATAAATGCTTTTACTTCACTTCTTGCTTCATATTTTTTTAATGATTCTCCTCTTTCATTTGCTCGTCTTACTTTATCACGAGCTAGAGCTTCTTGTAAAATTGCAACAAGTGGACCATTACCAGAAAGGAACACACTGTATAATTCACTTTCTTTATCAAAATGCGTTGTTGCAATATTTAATCCAACCAATGTTTTACCTGCGCCTGGAACGCCTGTTACAAAACAAATC
Source organism: Bacteroidales bacterium (assembly GCA_046485045.1). Classification (GTDB taxonomy): domain Bacteria; phylum Bacteroidota; class Bacteroidia; order Bacteroidales; family UBA10428; genus JAFGPL01. The sequence goes on along the minus strand of JAWOHT010000047.1, from coordinate 1,620 downwards.
GCTTTTTCGCCCTTTTCTTTTGACAATCGAATAATATTTGAAACAATATCAGAGGTTTTGCTCAAGTTTATTGCACTAGCGTCACTTCTGGAAATATCTTCAACTGAATGATTATTGTATAAAGCCATTGCTGCCTCTATAATTGTCGGAGTTGGTAGATATCGTCCTTGTTCCCATTTATTTATATTAATCATTTCTTCGTCCTTAAAGCATTCACAAACGTTTTTTAGTATAAATGCTAATGAACTGTTAGAACAACGAATAGGTAATAGAAGTTGATCTTTTTGCGGAGTAATTGCAATAAAATTTTCAGTTAATCTTGCATTTGTTGCTATTAAAATTGGAGCTATAACTTTGTTGTGGGATGTTTCATGAAAATTCTTCATGTCAAGTGCGTAATCCCAAACTTGATCAATCGCATATGAATTAAATTCTGTTTCTCCAACTTTGAATTCTAAAATGAAAACAACTGAATGTATTATTAATAGGACGTCAATTCTTCTTCCCATTCGTGGAATTGCATATTCAAAATAGATTGAACCAGAAAATGAGATTAAAGTGTTTTTTAAGATTTTAATTTCTTCCTTCCAGGCTTCCTTTTGTGTTAATTCATCTGCAAATTCACTATTGCTTGAAAGAATTCCTAGTAATTCGTCATTTGATGACTTTAGAAAACATTCGATAGTATTTGAATAGTATGCTCGACTCATTATTTATTTCATATTTTCTTTCAAATATATTAAACTGGTTCCACCTTTTAAGAGAGATTTCACAAAAAAGAATCAAATTGTTGTACCAAGGTTTAATGAAGCCAATGGTTTTTATACAACTAAGCCAAGGTCTGAACTTATGGGGAAAATAAAATCCCAAAATACAAAGCCAGAACTTAAACTGAAAAAAGCCTTATGGAACCTTGGTTATAGGTACAGGAAAAATTTAAAGACGCTTCCTGGAAGCCCTGATATTGTATACTCGAAACACAAATTAGCAGTATTTGTAGATGGCGAATTTTGGCATGGTTATAATTGGCCTGAAAAGAAAACAAAAATTAAAACAAACCGAGAATTTTGGATTCCCAAAATTGAACGGAATATACAAAGGGATAAACAAAATAATCAGCTTCTCATGGATTCTGGTTGGCATGTAATCCGTTTTTGGGAAAACGAATTAAAAAAAGACTTTGATGGTTGTGTAAACAAGGTAATCAGTTATCTACAAGACGGTGCGTAGAGGCCAGGAATTACAGTAATTTTACGGATAAGGCACAAACAGGACATAAAAGAAGGGGAGTTCTCCATCTTACTGCTTCTTTTTTTCAAATAAATTACAACTACGTAATTATCCTTAATATCAGCAATTCCTATGGATTCATAAACCTGTATACTATTTATATAAATAACCAAGCCATTTTACAAATTCATTTTTCCATGCTGTATCATCTTTATGGTTAGTCCTGTATTTTACAACCATACAGGTTATTCCCTGCTCGTTTAACCATAATGCTATATCAGTTCCTTCCTTATCTATCCATATATTTTTCAGACCGTTACCTGCAGAAACTAAATAATACAAAATGCCAAAAACCAGCGGGGCAATTATTAACAGTGTTTTGAAGAAGGA
>JAWOHT010000019.1:0-41757 GCA_046485045.1 Bacteroidales bacterium | reverse complement strand
ATGAGAAAAATAAAGCTTAATAAACGTTTAAAAAAAATTAAACGCTTATTTTAGTAATTAAAAATACGCAAAAAAGTCTATTGCAAATTGCCTGCTTTTTTTAATATTATTACGCCAGAATACTTGATTTCAGGCATGCTCCCGCCCCCTCAGTCACATGGTATTTTGGGTCTATATGGCTGATTAGGTGGGAGTAATATCGCCTGTAAGGTAAAAATAAATATTTTAATAATTGTATGGTATCGCATATTTTTTTTATCTTGATAATGACTGACTATTAAAAACACCAATTTTAAATGGGTCTACCCCTGATATTGCAATGTTAAAGGAGATGATTTCATTGAATTGTATGGTGGAGACGAAGTTAAAGGTTCTGGTTTCGTAGTTTTTATTTTTGTCTTCTTATGTACAAAAAATAATAGTGAAACGCATCCGGATGTAGTTCCTTATTTTTATTATTTTCGCTGCTTGATAATGATAAATATGTTAGAATATAGTATTTTAATCAAACATTAATTTACATCTCAAACCATTGATTATGCGACGAATGGCTTATTTATTATTTGCAGTGATGATTGTATGCCGGACGTTTACCCAATCCGTTACGGATATTCCATTTGCAGAAACTGATTCGATTCCTTCAAAGCCGGTTATTTTTACGACATCAACAGCATCAGATTATATCATTGATCTGCTGGGAAGGGATAATTTATGGAGATCGCACGGAGATACCATGATGCATTCGCTGCAACGGCTAATTGAACATTTCAAAGAGCCTTTTGACAGTGTTCAAAGTCGCCTCATCAGTTTTAATTACGATGCCATACAATTTAAACACATAGATATTGTAAAAAACGATACGATCGACTTAATTTGGCTTAATGACTCCACCTTCATCATGGATACTGTAGCTATCGAAAAGGAGCCATTCATATTAGAGAAGACTGTCATTAAGAAGGCGATAAATACTTCGGCATTGGTTTTTGAAAATAATTTACCGGATATGGAATCACTGATCGATTACATTTTGCTTGATCAGGATACCATATTAAAAAAAAGCATTGATTCTGTTTATCTTGAATCAAAGAATATTCAGATGTATCAAATTATCAATAAGAGGGTCGTCCCCCCCATTCTTCCTCCGGGCAGCCATCTTAAGTTCAGATTTCTCCCCGATTCCGGTAAAATCATACTCACAGAAACATCAAAGGCTATTTTTGCAGACAAAGAGTCCCCGTTTTACAGGGTACCCAATGAAAAAATGCCGGACTCCCTCCGTATTGCAGTAAATACGCTTTTATCTTATACGGCAACCCGTGATTCAATTCAATTGTTTATTAATGATATACATGGAAAAAGGACTCCCATTTGGTTAAGCAGGGAGAATGATGATCTCTATCGGTTTTGGGTAAAGAATTTGAAGAATGACTCCATAACAATCTGGATGGGTAATCCAACGAAATTTGATATCACGCTGCTCCTTGAAGATGATATTAACGTTCACCGCATGCAAAAAGTGGTGGCAGATGATATTCCATTCACCCTGGCAAAACCTGACAGGACACTTGCAAAGGTAGAACCATTAAAACCAATTCCGGTCTACTGGAATTATAAGTTATCCAGCTCATTTTCCATGAACCAGACCTATCTGTCTAACTGGGCGAAAGGGGAAAACTCCCTGTCAAGTATGCTTGACATTCTTGGTACAGGCCAGTACACAAATACCGCGGACAAAACTGAATGGACCAACAGTGGCCGGTTACGTTACGGAAACATAATAATACAAAAGCAAGGATTGAGAACAACCACTGATATCATGGAGTTTAATTCACAATACAATAAAGTATTAAAAGATAAGATTGATTTCAGTTCTATATTTTATATGAAGAACCAGGTGGCAAAGGGTTATAAATATCCCAATGATTCTGTCGTTATATCAAAATTTCTTAATCCCGGAACATTTACAGTGGGTGTGGGTTTCGAATATAAACCCTTCAAAGAAACTTCGCTTAACTTTTCAGTGTTGTCTTACAAAAATACTTTTGTGCTTGACACGGCAAGAATTAATCAGACAACCCACGGAATTGCAAAAGATAAGCGGGCCAAACAGGAGATGGGGGGGCAGCTAATGATAAAGAACCGGATGAATATTATGGACGATCTGAAAGTAACGAATTCAGTACGACTGTTTTCCGGTTACCTTAATAAGCCCGAGAATATTGATGTGGACTGGGAAATAACCCTGGATAAAATTATTAACTGGTATTTCACGATCCGCCTGAATCTTCACTTTATTTATGATGATGATATCCGGTTTCCGGTGCTGGATAAAGATGAGAACCCCATAAAATTACCGGATGGAAGTATCAAAAAAGTACCGAAGTTGCAATTTAAGGAATTTCTGGGATTAACACTGCAGTTCAAGTTTTAGTGAATTGTCAATCTGTGTTTTATTGCCCCTTCGGAACCCCGGGGGTAGTGCTCTACACCCGGTTCCTGAAACAATATTGTAAATCTCGGTCTAAAACCCTGGATATCACCAGGAAATCTTCTCCTTCATTTTGTTTATTTTATCGGTAATGAGAAGGGCATTGTAAAGCTGGTAAAGCTTCATGATAACCTGCTGATTTTCTGGCGCCATTTCGTGCGCTTTCTCGAGCCATTCAACAGCCGATTCGAATGCAGAGATTGATTTTGCTCTTTCTTCAAGAAAAATTCTGTTATTCGTTATGGTCCTTGCATTCTCATCAATTTCAACCCCAATATTATAGTAACATGTACCTATATTTGAATATATTTTTAATTCTTTCGGAGCCAGATTGATGGCTTCTTCGTAGGCATCAATAGCCTTTCTGTATTGTGACGTTTTCTGATATACCAAACTTTTCGTATAGGGGAAGATGTATTTGGAAGGGCTCCCTGCGGCTGCACTGTCAAGAATTGCCACTGCCTTTTCGATGTTATTGGTATGAAAAAGCAGATCTACCAGCAGAAGCACCATGTCTTCATGATCTTCGTAGCGATCAATGCCTTCAAGAAGTACTTTTTCCGCCGAAGCTGTATCGCCTTTTTCAAGAAATACGTTAAAGAGTAAATGTGAGGCATTGGATGAGTACTTTTCTTTATGCAGTATGCTGAGGTACCCGATTGCCTTATCCCACTGTTTGGCTTCACTTGCGGCCAGCGCTGTATTATATACAAGGCTTGTATCTATCAGAACAGATAGAATGGGGCTTCGGTTTATCAGAAGTGCCTGTTCGAATGCCTTCAGTGCATCATCGTATTTTCTACCGGTGTAATGCCTCTCTCCAATCATTTGGAACTCATTTGCCAAACGAACATACAAGGGTGCAAGTTGTGTTTCAAGCCGCCCCCTGGTGTCAAGGGCGAGTGCTTTTTCATACGATTCATAGGCCACATAAAGCTGATCAGGATAGAGTTTGGTTTTCTTCTTTTCATATGCAACCTGGCATAACAGGCCCCTGGCATACCAGGTCTTGGGCCATTCCATTGTCTTCTTGTCGGTTAGAGCTTCTTCAATGGCCTTTTTGGCATCATCATATTTGGCAGTTTCTATTAGTTGGAATACTGAAATGACTTTACTTCTTTGTGCCTGCAGCAAAACAGAACAGCCTGAAAGAATGAGTAGTAAAGAGATATATCTCATCGTAAACATCGTTTTTTTAATTGCAACTGAATGGTACAAAAATATGCGTAAAGATAATCAATCTCCCAAGGATAAATACCATTCACTTAAAACCAAAGGTTCTCTTCTTTAATCAGCAGAAGAACTATTTGTGACATGAAAAATGCCATTTCATACAACTGAATATTTGATGGCAAAAACCCTAAAATATGAGTTAATTGGGCAAGAAATTTCTTCTTTCGGTAGAAAGGGAAAAACAGGAACCGGGAGGGCAATTTTATTCGGTTAATTTTTAAAACTTTTTTAAGCCATCTGCCAACCTGCTGTTTTAATATTTAAAATGTATTTTTATGATTTTGCTTTTTTGGAAATTAATTCAGGTTCAGGGATATTGTTTGCTTACGAAAAAATTTGTTACTTTTAGTATCATTTTAATTAAACACCATGAAAAAAAATATTGTATTCATTGGTCTTTTAGTATTGCATTTATGTTATGCTGTAACTGTCAAAGGCCAGTATTTCGAAAAAAGTTTCGGTTACAAATATTACGATTATCCCCAGCAGGTGTTGGAAACTTCCGATCTGAATTTTATGATTTTTGGTTCTACAAAGTCGGACAGCCTTGCTCAAGTGGATGCCTACCTGGTGAAAGTTGATGCTGCCGGTGATACTTTATGGTCGAGAAGTTACGGGGGAAGCCAGGTAGATGCAGGTATCGGAATAGCTAAAGCTGCCGATGGTGGTTTTCTGCTGGTAGTTACTTCAAGTTCTGTAAACCCCGGAAATTATGATATTTATTTACTAAAAATCAACGATACAGGCGACACTTTATGGACCAGGACCTATGGCGGGCCAATGACTGATTATGCACACTCAGTAACTGCAACAAGCGATGGCGGGTATGCGGTTCTGGCCCATTCATTGTCATATGGCAGCGGCTCTTCAGATTTTTACCTGTTAAGGCTTAATAAAGATGGAGATACCCTCTGGACAAGAACATATGGTGGCAGTGCATTTGATTGGGGAGCATGTGTAAAACAAACTTCCGATGGAGGTTTTATTCTTGCTGGTGATACACAATCGCATGGCGATGCAGATGGCGATGTTTATCTTGTTAAAACCAACAGTGCCGGAGACACTTTATGGACAAGAATATACGGCGGCGACAAATATGACAGGGCATATCATGTAATTCAGACAAAAGATAATGGATACCTTTTAAGCGCAGTTACTAATTCTTATGGCAATGCTAATGGTAGCGGTTACCTTATAAAGACAGATGAAAAAGGAGACACATTATGGACGAGGATTATAGAAGGCGCTTATCAGGGGAGATTGGGCCGGTCTCTTCAAACCTCAGACGGCAACTATATAGTAATGGGCAGTTTTACTGTGTCTGATGAAAAAAAGAGTGATATTGCTTTAATTAAAGTGGATACTTCCGGCAGTGCATTATGGACAAAATATTTTGGCGGTTCAGAACATGATCAGGGTGCAGATATTATTGAAACTACAGACCAGAATTTTTTCATTGTTGGTGCTACCAAGTCGTTTGAACCTGATAAAGATTATGATTTTTATATCATTAAAACGAATGGATCGGGTACGTTCACCAATGATGATGAGTTTCAGGCAGGTTTTAATGCCGGGGATCATTCAAATCTGTGCAGTTATCCCAATCCATTCCGGTTATCTGCGAATATAAGCTATACCTTAAGTGTACCTGGTGAAACCGAAATCTCAATTTATGATGCATTTGGCTGTAAGAGAGAAACACTCGTGCAAAGGCATATTAAAGCAGGAACCCATACTTGTATCTGGAATGCCGGGAATTACCCGGGTGGAGTATATTTTTGCATTCTCAGAACCGAAAAGAATATATCTGTGGTAAGGCTCGTATACCAGGGCAGATAAATCAGGTATCGCGTATTTTTTCTGCCGGTTACATTTGTTTACCTGGTTTGTTGCCCGTATCGGCGCTCTTATTGGTTGAGTTGCAAAAGGCATCTATTGGCTCTGATAACACATTATTATAAAACTTGTTATCAGGGAAAGCTTTTGTAAATAAAGGGTACTTATTGTCTTCTACATAATTTTTGTTTTCAGTATATTTAAAGGTATAGAAGTACCGGGTGTTATATTTATCTGGAATAAAGGGTTGCGGCAATAAAGTTCCACTTTGTTTTTCATCGGTAAGTGGCTGAACAACACAAACAATTGTGGAGTATCCTTTTACCCACATGGCTGGCGATTTAGTTCCATCAGTATTATTGACATATACTTTTCTAAGCCACCAGTTGAATTTATCAGATGAAATCTTAAGCCTTTCAAGTTGACCTGTAATTTCTTTTTGCCTCTTTACCCAGTCGTGCCGGCTTTTCTGGCTTGAGAAATCCGGCAGCGCATCAGTCGGGCCAATGTTCACAACCCATTTTACAGGTACTTCAAAGGTATAATGAAACAAATCTCCTGCCCAGGCAGGACATGTTTTTGATAACGCATATTGCCAGTTAATAAAGGCATTCGGGTACTTATCTGACAAATCGGCCATGATCTTATTATTGTCTGGCACATCTCCCATCTTATAACTTGTAAGCCATGCCATTGCATAATACCTCTGTGCTGCAGTTACTTTGCCATCTTTTTTCAGCGATGTATAATATTCAAATAATCTCGACGCCCTTACAACCGGAGCTGAATGAACATTGCGAAAAAGCATTCCGATGTTTTCTATTAGACGCTGGTTGTTTCCGATGCCACAACCGCGAACATAAATGATTGTATGGCCATCTGTGATGTTATCAGAAAGAACCATTAAAGTATCATTTGCCAGGTATGCGTCAAGCCTTTCTGCTGTAGTTCTGCCCGAACCGGGGGCGATTTGGGCGCTCAACCCTATCCATTGGTTACCATGAGAAACCAGGTTAATTGTTCCCCAGGGCATTTGGTTTACCGGAGGATTATCTTTCAAATATTGCAGTACATCTGTCAGAAACCTTATTCCTGTTATCACATAGGTAGTTTTTTCTTCTTTGTTGAATAAATAATAATTTTCTGCTTCTGCATAGTAGGGATTGTCTTGCTCTTTGTCTTCTCCCAGGATAAATGTAATACTCTCCCTGAAACCTGAATGCGGTAGTTGATTATCTCTTTTTGCATTGAACCCTTCATTTTGACGTTCATTTTTTCTGTTAAGGTTTATAATGTAAAGGGTTGCAATAATGATACCTGTTAGGGCAATTGCTATTTTAGTATTTGCTTTCATTAGTTTTAATTTTTTTAGTGATTCTATTGAAAATGAACTGTGCACTTTTTCATGGTTTAGATTCTGAAACAGGGTATTACCTGATTGCGCTTATCTGATTTTCCTGATTTAAGATCACAAACCATATTCAAAGCTGCACAGTTCTGAGAGTAGTTTTTGCCGGTTATTAGAATATAACCTTGAATTTTAATTCTTTACCCGTTTTAAATTTACTGAGATCGAGGGTTGCAATTGTTTTCTTAATGCATTCCCCAAGCCTGGCAGATATACCGGCTCCCTTTATAGTAACTTTGTTTATCCTGCCCCTGGCATCAACAGTTATTTCAATCTCCTGAGGTATTACCTCAGACATGCCAAGGCATGAGATAAGAAGACCTGGCAGGTTTTCTTCAATGTACCCGATAAGATTTTTCTTTGTATCTGCCTGCACTTCTGCTAAAAAAACAATCTCCCTGTGAAGGGCAAACGACACGGTTTCAAGATCAATCTCCATATCGAAACCGATTGCTGAATTTGGAACACCTTCGGGCATTGGCAGTGGTTGTTTTACAGTTATTGCATCTCCTTCGTTGGCAACAACATCTTCTTCAATGGCAAGAAATGAGGTATAAGCAGTCATAAGGTTATACTTCAGCCCCAGGTCTGTAATTTCTTTAGCGTAAGTTGAATTGTTATAACCATTATTCGTATAGTCATCAAGTAACTGAATTTTTTTACGTGCCCACAGGTATCTTATTGCTGCATGATTATCGGCAGATTTGTATTCGCTGACATTAAAGGTCTTTTTGTAAGATTTTTTGCCTGTATTGCCTTTGATGGTAATGTTACCTGCTGCTTTGCCCCTGTATTTGCCAAAAATAACCACCGGACGCTCAGCCAGAACATCTGGTATTGTAAGAGGCTGTACATCATAGGTTTCAAATCCGGAAAAAGATTTTTTTACCTGGGTAAGAACCGGATTACTAATATAGTTTCTGAATTTAACGGCTTCTGCGGCTGCACTTGTTTCATCAAGGGCAATAAACGGTTCTCCCTGTCCGGCATTTGCCATACCTTCGATGAGGTAATGGTTTACGCTCGATCCTATCCCAAATGCAAAGAGGTTGGCCTGGTCGCAGTTATTTCTTATTAGGTCAAAAGCCTCTTTCTCAACCGAAATATATCCATCGGTAAATACAACAAACGAACGTGAAAGTGATTCGCTGCTGCGCGGAAAACTAAGCGCTTTCATGAGCGCCGGTAAAAGTTCGGTGCTGCCGCCTCCCCTTTGGTTGTCCATAAAATAAACTGCTTTCTCAACGTTTTCGATGGTAGCAGGCACACTGGTTTCAGACAACCAGCCGGTAGATCCGGCAAAGACAAGAATATTGAAACGGTCTTCGGGGCGGAGGTTAATAACCAGGTCTCTCAACAGCACTTTGGCAACATTTAGTGGAAATCCGCACATCGATCCGGATACATCAACGATGAATATATATTCGCGCGGCGGAATTTCTTCTTTCATAATCTGTTTGGGCGGTTGCACCATTAGCAGAAAGAAATTCTCATCTTCGTGCTCATAAAGCATCAATCCCGACTCTATTTGCTGCCCTCTCAGCTGGTATTCAAGCACGAAATCACGGTTGCCTCCGGCATAGTCAGAGTTATCAAGGCTTACCTTAGCCTGGCTTAATTGGCGAAATTGTGTGTTGACTTTATGGGTGTTGCAAACAATCTTCTGAATAGGCATGCCCATTGAAAGATTTAATTGCATATCAAAGCTGTAATCAGGAGTTTCTCCCTGTTTTTTATAAGGTGTATTGATAAAGCTGTTTGCAGCATCTGAATATGATGTTGACTGGTTGGTATATCGAGGGCCAACCACGGTAGGATAGATGAATTTATAGGTGCCTCCCTCTGGTACGAGCAATTCGGTATATTTAAGGCATATACTTACCTCATCGCCTGGCATAATGTTCGCAACGTTCATCCGGAATACATTCGGCCTGTCTTGTTCCAGCAGTGAAGTTCGTCTGCCTTCAGATTTTGCTGCCTCATATTCTTTTCTTGCTTTGGTTCTCTCTTCAATCTTCGCAACGATTTTTCTGTTACCAACTGTCATTTCCATGGCATATACCGCTGCATTGGTTGAAGCCGGGAAGGTATAAACCGCTTCCAATGCTTTTTTACCTTCATTTTTATAAACCTGTTTTACAGTAACATCGGCTATTACCCCGGTAATATTTACGGTAGCCGAAGTATTTTTTAGTGGCAGACGGTCGGTGCTGACATCGTCGCTATATACCATAAAATATGGTGAGCATGTCTTATTATTCTCTGTACCAAATTGCGAAAAGGCTACAGACGATAAAAAACTTAAGATCAAAAAGGCTGCTTCTCTTTTCAGATGTATTGTAATCCTGTTTTTTAAATAAATTGTTTTCATGGTAATTTCTCCTGTATTAAGTTAATTTGAGGATGAAATTACTGCTGCAAATAACTTTAATTTTGTTAAAACCATAAGTGTATAGTGATTCTTTATAAGTGTGGGAATAAAGAAATAACTGTAAAAAATATTCCGGGCAATAAATGTACCCAAAAGATAAAAACACTCCGGTTGCTTTATTCGGTTGAAATGTGTAATTTGCAGGTATGATAAGGAGTATAACACTGCACATAGCTTGTCTTGCACTGGCAGGGATATTAAATGCACAGAAGTTTAATTTTAAAAACTTTTCGGTGAGTGAAGGACTCACACAATCTGAGATATATGCTATTTGTGAAGATAGTTACGGACATCTCTGGCTTGGTACCAACGGAGGAGGTATAATCAGGTACGATGGTTTCAGGTTCAAAGGATACAGGGAAGAGGAAGGGCTTAAAAGCAACTATGTTACAGCATTGATTGTTGATCATTTGGAGAATCTATGGATAGGTACTGATGCAGGCTTATGCAAATTCATTAATACCGGTTTTATTTATATTGAAGATAAATCAGGTCCGCGTGGCTCAAAGATAACAGCTCTTCTTAAAGACCATGAAAACAACCTCTGGATCGGCACCGCGGATAGCGGGCTTTACAAATACAGCAATGAATTATTCCGGAAAGCAGAAATCTCAGATAATCTTCCTGATAACCGAATAAATTGCATTTTTGAAGACAGCCACATGAATATATGGATTGGTACCAATAAGGGTGCAGTGAAACTCAGGAACCTAAATTCAACTGTTTTTACAAGAAATGAAGGGCTGCCATCAAATCAGATAAGCTGTATTACAGAAGACAACCAGGGCAGGATATGGTTTGCCACGAAGAATAGCGGGGTTAGCTGCCTGAAAGATTCTGTATTTTTTAACTACAACCAGTTTGACGGGTTAGGAAGCAATAGTGTTTTTACCGTTTATAACGATGAAACCGGGAATATTTGGTTCGGCACCTCAAACGGGGTAACCCGATTTGATGGAATTCTGTTTCGGAATTTTGGCGAGAGATACGGACTGGCCAATAACGTAGTTGTAAGTATCTATAAAGATTTCACAAACAACATGTGGTTCGGCACTTCCGGAGGCGGATTAAGCAGGTTAGACAATGAACGTTTTGTTCACTATTTTGGTGAGAGCGATAGAATGGGCAAATCGGTATATTCGGTTATACAGTCTCCTAACGGGAATATGATCTTCGGAACTTCTGCCGGCGGTATAACAATATATAACGGAAGTAGCTATAAACTTCTAAACAAGCAAAACGGATTTACATCATCAAAAGTCAGGACTTTACATTTTTCATCAGACTCATCGCTTTGGATCGGGACGGGGGATGACGGCGCGTTTAAATATAACAGGCAGGGATTCAGGCGTTATTCGGTATACGAAGGTTTAATCAGCAATTCAATTACAAGCATTACCTCAGATACCTCGGGAAATATATGGCTTGCAAGCCCCGACAGCGGTGTGTGTGTTTTAGATAAAAAGAATTCAGCATTTCTCAAAATCAGTCAGATTAATGATGTTAAAGTCAATACCATTTATTCGCTTGCCCGCGACCAGCTTGGAAATATTTGGGCCGGGGCTTCCAATGGTTCTCTGTTAAAGCTCAGATATGCAAGCAATGATACTATCCCCGGTCAAATTGTCGTTTCTGAGATTAACGCCGGAACGGTTATAAATCCGATACGGTCGTTGATTACCGATAGTTTGAATAATGTGTTTGCAGGCACCGCGGGTGGGGGATTATATATTTATAGCGGTGAAAAGTTATTTCAAATCACCAGAAAAGACGGGTTATCTTCTGACAATATCTACCTGCTGATTTTTGACCTTTTTAAAAATCTCTGGATAGGTTCTGAACAGGGATTGGACAGGGTTACTTTCGGCGGGGATTTTTCGGTTGCAGAGGTGAAACACTATGGAATAAACGAAGGTTTTAAAAGCGTTGAAGTATACCGTAATTCATGCTTCATGGATAAAGATGGGAGCTTATGGTTTGGTACGGTTAACGGAGCCACGATGTACAATCCGGCAGAAGATGTACCTGTAAGTATTCTGCCAAAGCTATCTCTCAAAGGAATTAAACTCTTTTTTGATGATATTAAAAATACCCCCTATGCAGATTCATTAACAGGTATATATCAGATTCCCCTGAATCTTACCCTGCCTCATAATCAAAACAGTCTTACATTCGAATTTATAGGTATTTACCACAGAAATCCGGGGGCAGTACGTTACAAAATCATGCTTGAGGGAAACGATGCCGACTGGTCGCCCCCCACAGAGAGAAATGAAGTTACCTATGCCGGACTTTTGCCCGGAGATTACATTTTTAAAGTAATTGCATGCAATGAATACGGCAAATGGACCGGGCAACCAGAAATGTTCAATTTTACAATACTTGCCCCTTTCTGGCAAACATGGTGGTTTCGTATACTTGTCATCATGGTATTTATACTTATCGTGTGGATATTTCTAAATTCAAGGTTACGTAAGATAAGGCTGAAAAACAAAATCGAGAACGATAAGCTGGAAATGGAGCGGAATATCATAGAACTTGAACAGGAAGCTGCCCGGCTGCAGATGAATCCCCACTTTATTTTCAATTCACTGAACTCAATACAGGGGTTTATTTCTACCAGCGACACATCCCAGGCCAAACTCTATCTGGCTAAATTTGCACGGCTTATGCGCATGGTACTTGAGAACTCCAGAGAAGAGCTTATACCTCTTGAGAATGAGGTCGAAATACTAGAGAACTATCTCAGGCTTGAAAAACTCAACGCGAATGAAAGGTTTGATTTTAGCATCACTATTGATAAAGAAATAGATGCAGCAAAGGTTGAAATTCCCCCAATGATGATCCAGCCTTTTGTCGAAAATGCCATCATACACGGAATGAGAAAACTTGAACGAAAAGGAATAATCAATATTACTTTTAGAAAATCAGGCCATTCACTCATTGTTGAGATCAAAGACAATGGTATCGGCAGAAAAGAGGCACAAATAAATAAACTGCCCGCCGGAAAGCATAAATCAACAGGAATGAATGTTACCGCCAGAAGGCTTGAACAGATTGAAAATCAATCTGGTTTAAAAGCAGGTGTTCAAATCATTGATTTTACCGATGATCAGGAGATTTCTTGTGGTACAGGAGTGGTGGTAACCATTCCGGTTGAAATCTGGAAAACATATTAAACTTATGTACAGAGCAGTAATAATAGACGATAGTGATAATTCGCGTGTAACCCTGGTGCACGATCTGGGAAAATTTTGTCCTCAAATCAAAATCATCGGCGAAGCAAATAGCGTTGCCAGTGGTATTAATATTATTGAAGACAGAAAGCCTGATATTGTCTTTCTTGACATTCAGATGAGTGATGGAACAGGTTTTGACATTCTTGAACGTATAGGAAAAATTAATTTCCATGTGATTTTTACCACCGCGTTTGATTCATACGGCATTAAAGCTATTAAGTTCAGTGCGCTTGATTATTTACTAAAACCCATTGATACAGAAGAACTCGTTGAAGCCGTAAAAAAACTTGATAGCTTTAAGGCAAGAGAAGATTTTGACGGGAGCATCCACCTGCTTCTTGAGAATATAAAGAATATACAAAGCTCCAGTAAACGCATAGCCCTGAACAGTGCTGATAAGATACATATGATCCTGATCAATGATATTATCCGCTGTGAGTCGCAGGGAAGCTACACCATCTTTTTTCTCAGCAATAAAGAACAGATTGTAGCAACCAGAAATCTTAAAGAATATGAGCAGTTACTCGAAGAATACTCGTTTACCAGGGTGCATCATTCACATCTTATTAATCTCAATTATTTAAAAGAGTTTATTAAAAAAGATGGAGGCTATGCCGTGATGAAAGACAACACTCAGGTACCTGTATCATTCAGAAAACGTAATCATCTGCTTGATATGTTGGAAAGCTGAGGGATAAATGCAGCTGAAAATATGCCTGATGCCTCAAAATAATCACCCGGTGAGCAAATAAACTGCCTGCGAAAAAAATACATTATCCTCAGCAAATATTCTGGCATGCCAGCAATTTACCTGCTCATCTTCTTTTATTGTCAGGCCTGTGCGGTAGGCCCTCCGAAATTCATCGGTAAAACAGGGCCTCCGGAACTCTCAACATTTTTTATGGCGCCATGGTCTGCTTCAAATTTTGCAATATTGTCCTTTAGGGCATAAAGCAGTCTTTTGGCATGTTCAGGCGTAAGAATGATCCTCGATTTAACTTCTGCTTTTGGCACCCCGGGCATAATTCGTACAAAATCCAGTACAAATTCGGCAGTGGAATGTGTAATAATAGCCAGGTTTGAATATGTTCCCTGCGCCACATCTTCTTTCAGCTCGATGTTAATCTGGTTTACATTCTTTTTTTCATCCATGTTTTTTTATTTAATTATCAACTTCTGCATCTTCGGTTTTTCCTTCCATTACAGATTCAAACTCATCTCTTGAACCCACAATAAGGCTGTTGAATCTTCGGGTACCGGTACCTGCAGGTATCAGGTGGCCGACAATCACATTTTCCTTTAGTCCTTCGAGGTAGTCAACCTTGCCAAATATAGCTGCTTCGTTGAGCACCTTGGTGGTCTCCTGGAACGAAGCTGCCGACATGAAACTCTGGGTCTGAAGTGCAGCCCTCGTAATACCCTGGAGTATCTGTTGCGATGTGGCAGGAATAGCCTCCCTTGCCTGAACAGGTTTAAGGTCTTTACGTTTGAGCAGAGAGTTTTCATCTCGAAGCTTCCTGGCTGTGATGATTTGTCCGGGTTTCAGTGTCTGGCAATCGCCGTCATCGGTAATCACCTTCTTGCCGAATATCCAGTCGTTTTCATCCATAAAATCCCATTTGTCAACAATCTGTTTTTCAAGAAATTTGGTATCGCCCGGATCAATAATCTCAACCTTGCGCATCATCTGTCTTACGATTACTTCGAAGTGTTTGTCGTTAATCTTCACACCCTGAAGCCTGTATACTTCCTGCACTTCGTTCACGATATACTCCTGAACTTTTGTTGGGCCTTTTATCGCGAGTATGTCAGAAGGAGTGATTGCACCGTCGGACAATGCAGTACCGGCTTTTACGTAGTCATTTTCCTGCACAAGTATCTGCTTGGACAGCGGTACAAGGTATTTCTTCACCTGGCCTGCTTTGGTGGTAACGATGATTTCACGGTTACCTCTTTTTATCTTGCCGAAAGATACTTCTCCGTCAATTTCTGAAACCACGGCTGGATTGGAAGGATTACGTGCTTCGAATAGTTCGGTTACACGTGGCAGACCACCCGTGATATCGCCCGATTTACCAACAGCACGTGGTATTTTCACAAGGATATCACCAGATTTAACCATATCTCCTTCGTTTACAGAAATATGCGATCCAACCGGAAGGTTATACGATTTGATAGTCTCGTCTTTATTGTTAAGGATACGAACACCGGGGTTTTTGGATTTATCCCTGGTTTCCACAATCACTTTTTCACGGTAGCCGGTTACCTCATCAGATTCTTCTTTAAAAGTAATACCTTCAATAACATGCTCGAACGATATTTTACCCGGAAGTTCTGAAATGATTACTGCATTGTACGGGTCCCATTCGCAGATAAGTGTTCCCTTTTTTACTTCGTCACCGCTCTTTACATAAAGTTTGGCGCCGTAGGGTATATTATTTGAAGTGAGCGAAATACCGGTATTCTTGTCAACGATCCTTAATTCCGCAAGGCGTCCGATAACAATCTTGACTTTTTTACCGTCTTCTTCGGTTTTTTCAACTGTTCTCAGTTCTTCAATCTCGACTATACCGTTGTATTTGGTAATTATGCTCGATTCAGAGGTAATGTTCGAAGCTGTACCCCCAACATGGAAAGTACGCAGGGTAAGCTGTGTACCCGGCTCACCGATAGACTGTGCTGCAATAACTCCCACAGCTTCGCCGTTTTGAACCATTCGGCTTGTAGCGAGGTTACGTCCGTAACATTTAGCACATACGCCTTTTTTAGATTCACAGGTCAATACCGATCTTATTTCTACCTGTTCAATTGGCGATTCTTCAATAATTCGGGCAATTTCTTCGGTGATTTCTTCACCCGAAGGCACAATGAGTTTACCGGTTAAGGGATGGTACACTTCGTGAACAGCAGTGCGGCCAAGAATTCTTTCATACAGTGTTTCTACTGTATCTTCCTGGTTTTTAATGGCAGTTGCCACCAAACCTCTAAGTGTACCGCAATCTTCCTCGGTGATAATCACATCTTGTGATACGTCAACCAAACGGCGGGTAAGGTAACCTGCATCGGCAGTTTTAAGGGCTGTATCGGCCAAACCTTTTCTTGCACCGTGCGTGGAGATAAAGTACTCAAGAACCGACAATCCCTCTTTAAAGTTTGAAAGAATCGGGTTCTCAATAATTTCTGAACCAGAAGATCCCGATTTCTGAGGTTTTGCCATAAGGCCCCTCATACCGGAGAGCTGCCTGATCTGCTCTTTCGAACCCCTTGCACCAGAGTCGAGCATCATATATACAGGATTGAAACCCTGTTTGTCTAAGGTAAGCTTATTCAAAAGGTTCTGGGTAATTTTGGCATTGGTATGTGTCCAGATATCAATGATCTGGTTGTACCTTTCGTTGTTGGTAATGTAACCCATATTGTAGTTGTTCATTACCTCATCTACCTGTGAATAACCTTCTGATACAAGTTCTTCTTTTTCATCGGGTACAATCACATCATCGAGGTTAAACGAGAGACCGCCCTTAAATGCCATTTTGTAACCCAGGTCTTTTATGTCATCAAGGAACTGGGCGCAGTCGGCGGTGCTGGTCTTTTTAAGCACTTCACCAATAATATCGCGTAGCGACCTTCTGGTAAGCAGTTCGTTGATAAAACCAATCTCTTTCGGAACAACTTCGTTAAAAATTACACGTCCTACAGTTGTTTCAATGAGTTTTTTTATCTGTTTCCCGTCTTCAACAACAGAAGCTTTTATTTTGACAATGGCATGAAGGTCTACCTTACCTTCGTTATAAGCTATGTTTACCTCTTCGGGGGAATAGAAAACCGAATTTTCACCTTTTACAGGACTTTCAGGAATGCTTTTTCTGGCCTTGGTCATATAGTAAAGCCCCAACACCATGTCTTGTGAAGGAACACTGATAGGTGCGCCGTTGGCAGGGTTTAATATATTATGCGAAGCAAGCATGAGTATTTGTGCTTCGAGAACGGCAGAATTGCTCAGAGGAAGGTGCACTGCCATCTGGTCACCATCGAAGTCTGCATTAAATGCAGTACAAACCAGGGGATGTAACTGAATGGCCTTACCTTCGATGAGTTTAGGCTGAAATGCCTGTATACCAAGACGGTGCAGTGTTGGTGCACGGTTTAGTAAAACAGGATGGCCTTTAAGCACGTTTTCAAGAATATCCCAAACAACAGGATCTTTGCGGTCAACAATTTTTTTGGCCGATTTTACTGTCTTAACGATACCTCTTTCTATAAGTTTTCTGATAATAAAAGGCTTATAAAGTTCAGCGGCCATTTCTTTTGGCAAACCGCATTCGTGCAGTTGTAATTCTGGTCCGACCACGATTACCGAGCGGGCAGAATAGTCAACCCTTTTACCCAGAAGGTTCTGACGGAACCTTCCCTGTTTGCCTTTAAGACTGTCGCTCAATGACTTAAGCGGCCTGTTGGCATCGGTTTTTACGGCATTTGCTTTTCTTGAGTTATCAAACAACGAATCAACAGCTTCCTGAAGCATGCGTTTTTCGTTACGCAGAATCACTTCCGGAGCCTTTATTTCGATGAGCCTTTTAAGTCTGTTATTACGAATAATAACCCTGCGGTATAAATCGTTCAGGTCTGATGTGGCAAAACGCCCGCCATCAAGAGGTACCAGTGGCCTGAGTTCAGGCGGAATAACAGGAACCACTTTTACAATCATCCATTCGGGGCGGTTAACACCTTTCGATGCCCTGAAAGCCTCAACTACCTGTAGCCTTTTAAGCGCTTCGTTTTTACGCTGCTGTGATGTTTCAGTGTTGGCTTTATGGCGAAGATCATAAGAAAGGTTGTCGAGATCAATTCTTTCAAGCAATTGGTGCAAAGATTCGGCCCCCATGTTGGCAACAAACTTATCCGGATGCTTGTCATCAAGCAACAGGTTTTCTTTGGGCAACGACTCAATAATTTCAAGATATTCTTCTTCTGAAAGGAAATCCAGATAATTGATACCATCGGCCTTCTTAATACCAGGATTTACTACAACATACCTTTCATAATATATAATTGAGTCGAGCTTTTTAGAAGGCAGCCCGAGCAGATACCCAATTTTGTTTGGCAATGACCTGAAATACCATATATGTGCAACCGGGACCACTAAGGAGATATGGCCCATACGCTCACGACGCACCTTTTTCTCGGTTACTTCAACACCGCAACGGTCGCATACAATACCCTTGTACCTGATTCTTTTGTACTTGCCACAGTGACATTCATAATCCTTCACAGGCCCAAAGATTCTTTCGCAGAATAATCCGTCCCTTTCGGGTTTATATGTCCTGTAATTAATCGTTTCGGGTTTTAATACTTCGCCGCTCGAACGTTCGAGTATTTCCTCCGGTGAGGCCAAACCAATAGATATTTTTGTAAAATTTGATTTTACCTTGTTATCTCTTCTTAATGACATGGTTGTATAATGTCTGTTAAATTAAAATTATAATCACTTAAAATAACCCTGCACAGGATATGTTAAAGCAGGTTGATGCTCAACCCCAGACCCCTTAATTCGTGTAATAACACATTAAGTGATTCGGGTATACCAGGCTGTGGCATTGGCTCACCTTTTACTATTGACTCATAAGCCTTTGCTCTTCCAACAACATCATCAGACTTGACAGTAAGTATTTCCTGAAGTATATGAGCTGCGCCAAAGGCTTCAAGTGCCCATACCTCCATCTCTCCAAATCGTTGACCGCCAAACTGTGCCTTACCTCCAAGAGGCTGCTGTGTAATAAGCGAGTAAGGGCCAATAGAGCGGGCATGCATTTTATCGTCAACCATATGACCGAGTTTAAGCATGTAGATAATGCCCACTGTTGCAGGCTGGTCGAACCTTTCGCCTGTTCCGCCGTCATACAGGTAGGTTTTACCGTATTGTGGAAGTTTGGCTTTAATGGTATACTCGGTAATCTGATCAATAGATGCCCCGTCGAAAATCGGGGTAGCAAACTTAAGCCCGAGTTCCTGGCCTGCCCAGCCGAGAACTGTTTCATAAATCTGTCCCAGGTTCATACGCGAGGGCACACCAAGCGGGTTGAGTACGATGTCAACGGGGGTACCGTCTTCAAGGAAGGGCATATCTTCATAACGGACAATTTTTGAGATAATACCTTTATTCCCGTGGCGACCGGCCATTTTATCACCTACTTTTACCTTTCGTTTCTGGGCCACATACACTTTAGCAAGTTGTACGATACCTGCCGGCAATTCATCACCAATGGTAATGTTATATTTCTTCCTCTTATAAATTGCATCATACTCTTTATATTTGATGATGTAATTAAATATAAGGGCAGTAATCTGATCATTCTTATCCTTATCGGTTGTCCATTTATTCGGATTGATATTCATATAATCAATCTCCTGCAGGATCTTCTGGGAGAATTTTGCACCCTTGGTAACAATTTCGGAGTTATAGTAATCTTTCACTCCCTGCGAAGTCTTGCCATTCACTAAAATAAACAGTTTGTCAATCAGTTTTCCTTTCAGATCCTGGGTATTCCTTGCAAATTCCTCCTCGATTTTATCGAGTATAGGTTTTGTTGAAGTCTTTACCTTACGGTCTTTTATTGACCTTGAGAACAGCTTCTTGTCAATGACCACCCCTTGAAGTGAAGGTGGCGCTTTCAGCGATGCGTCTTTTACATCGCCGGCTTTATCGCCGAAGATAGCCCTTAATAGCTTTTCTTCAGGAGAAGGATCAGACTCGCCTTTCGGGGTTATTTTTCCGATGAGGATATCACCCGGATTAACCTCTGCCCCAATTCTGATAAGACCGTTTTCATCAAGGTTTTTCGTAGCTTCTTCACTAACATTGGGAATATCTGAGGTAAGCTCTTCAAGACCGCGTTTGGTATCTCTCACCTCAAGCATGTACTCATCTATATGAACCGATGTGAAGAGATCTTCGCGCACTGCTTTTTCAGAAATTACAATTGCATCTTCAAAATTAAAACCTTTCCATGGCATGAAGGCTACTTTGAGGTTCCGGCCGAGGGCAAGTTCTCCTCCGCGGGTTGCATAACCTTCGGTAAGGATATCCCCTTTTAAAACTTTTTGTCCCTTTTTTACCATGGGATTGAGGTTGATACATGTATTCTGGTTTGTTTTCTTGAATTTTGCAAGTTTATATCGTCTGGTATCACCGTCGAAGTTGATAAATCTCTCTTCTTCGGTCATTACATACCTGATTACAATTTCGTTGGCATCAACGTATTCTACCACACCATCACCTTCGGCAACAACCTGCAGGCGCGAATCCTGAACAACACCACCTTCAATACCTGTTCCGACCACCGGAGCTTCGGGCTGAATTAGCGGTACTGCCTGGCGCATCATGTTAGAACCCATGAGGGCACGGTTTGCATCGTCGTGCTCAAGAAATGGTATAAGCGATGCAGCAATCGAAGCTATCTGGTTAGGGGCAACGTCCATTAGTTCAACCGATGGGGCTTCTGCCAAAGGGAAGTCACCATTAAATCTTGCTTTCACCTTGGGGTTAACAAAGTTACCGCTGTCTTTTATAGGGGCATTGGCCTGTGCAATCACCTTCGATTCTTCTTCCTCAGCGCTTAAAAAGACAACGCCTCCCGAAGAGAGGTCAACCTGGGCTTCGTTTACTTTTCGATAAGGTGTTTCAATAAAACCCAGATCATTTATTTTGGCATATACGCAGAGTGAGGAAATTAGTCCGATGTTCGGGCCTTCCGGGGTTTCTATAGGACACAACCTGCCGTAGTGTGTATAATGCACGTCACGAACCTCAAAACCAGCCCTTTCTCTCGAAAGGCCTCCCGGGCCAAGGGCCGACATCCTGCGCTTATGTGTGATTTCGGCCAGCGGATTAGTCTGGTCCATGAACTGTGAGAGCTGGTTGGTACCGAAAAACGAGTTGATAACAGATGAAAGAGCCTTTGAATTGATGAGGTCAATAGGGGTAAACACCTCGTTGTCGCGCACGTTCATTCTTTCACGAATCGTTCTTGCCATTCTGGCAAGGCCAACACCAAACTGGTTTGCCAACTGTTCTCCAACGGTTCTTACACGTCGGTTACTAAGGTGGTCAATATCATCAACATCGGTTTTGGAGTTGATTAGTTCAATCAGGTATTTTATTATTTTTATGATATCTTCCTTGGTAAGTACTTTTGTATCCATAGGAGTTTCCAGTCCGAGTTTCCTGTTGATCCTGAAACGTCCTACTTCACCAAGGTCGTATCTTTTATCTGAGAAAAAGAGTTTGTCAATAACATCGCGGGCAGTGGCCTCATCGGGAGGTTCTGAATTACGCAATTGTCTGTATATATGCAATACAGCCTCTTTTTCTGAGTTACAAGGGTCTTTTTGAAGTGTATTGTAAATAATTTCAAAATCGGCCTGATTTTGAGACTCTTTATGAAGAAGAATTGATTTTGCACCAGAATCAATGATTTCGTCTACATGTTCATTCTCAAGAATTGTTTCACGGTCAATAATCACTTCGTTTCGTTCAATCGAAACCACTTCACCGGTATCTTCATCAACAAAATCCTCGACCCACGATTTTAGCACACGGGCGGCCAGCTTACGGCCTACGAGTTTTTTAAGGGCTGTTTTTGATACCTTAATTTCATCGGCAAGGTCAAAAATTTCCAGGATATCTTTATCGCTTTCGTAACCAATGGCACGCAGAAGTGTGGTAACCGGCAGTTTTTTCTTGCGGTCGATATACGCGTACATCACGTTATTAATATCGGTGGCAAACTCTATCCACGAACCTTTAAAAGGAATTATCCTGGCAGAATACAGTTTGGTACCGTTGGCATGAAGGCTTTGACCAAAGAATACGCCGGGAGAACGGTGCAATTGAGATACAACAACGCGTTCGGCGCCATTGATAACAAACAGCCCTCTTTCGGTCATATAGGGTATTGTGCCAAGGTAAACTTCCTGAATTACCGTGTCAAAATCCTCATGTTCGGGATCGGTGCAATAAAGCTTTAGTTTTGCCTTAAGGGGCACACTGTATGTTAATCCTCTTTCAATACACTCTTCGATAGAGTATCGAGGGGGGTCCAGCTGATAATCGAGAAATTCGAGAACGAAATTGTTGCGGGTATCGGTAATTGGAAAATTATCGTTAAATACCTTAAACAATCCTTCTATTTTTCTGTCTTCAGGAGAAGTGTTCAGCTGAAAAAATTCTTTGAATGATTTTAGTTGCACTTCCAGGAAATCGGGGTATAGCAACTTGCTTTTTGATGAAGAAAAGCTTATACGCACTGAATTATTATTTATTGACATTACCAAAAGAATTAAGTCGAACTTTTAAGAATATAAATGACGAAAAGGTTTAGTCCCGACAGGTCGGGACTAAACCTATTATACCGTAAGTGCAGGTATCATTATTTAAGTTCAACTTCTGCTCCTGCTTCTTCCAATTGTGATTTTAATGCTTCGGCTTCGTCTTTAGAAACGCCTTCTTTTACAGCTGCTGGAGCAGAGTCTACCACTGCTTTAGCTTCTTTTAAGCCCAGACCGGTAAGGTCTTTTACAAGCTTAACTATCTGAAGTTTCTGTCCGCCTGGTGATTTAAGGATTACATCGAAAGAGGTTTTTTCTTCCACTGCACTTCCGCCATCATTACCACCTGCCGGGCCAGCCATTGCAACTGCTGCAACCGCGGGTTCAATTCCATACTCATCTTTCAATATCTGAGCTAATTCGT
Source organism: Bacteroidales bacterium (assembly GCA_046485045.1). Taxonomy (GTDB): domain Bacteria; phylum Bacteroidota; class Bacteroidia; order Bacteroidales; family UBA10428; genus JAFGPL01. The sequence continues at coordinate 19,371 of JAWOHT010000019.1, read as the reverse complement.
TTACTTCTTTAACAGTTAAGTTCACCAATTGTTCTGCAAATGCTTTTAAATCTGCCATTTTATTATTTTTAAAATAGTTTAATAATTATTCTTTTTCCGACAAAGTTTTTACAATACCAGCCAGTTTTGTTTTTCCCGACTGTAATGCAGAAAGTACGTTACGGGCAGGTGACTGCAGCATGGCAATCACATCACCGATAAGTTCTTCCTTAGTCTTAATACTTGCAAGCGCATCAAGCTGATTATCTCCAATGTAGATAGATTCTTCAACATACGCTGCTTTAAGTACAGGTTTATCACTAGTTTTTCTGAACTCTTTGATGAGCTTAGCCGGGAGGCTTCCCGATTCAGAAAACATAATAGATGTAGAATTCTTCAATGTATCGTACAACTCTTCAAAGTTTTCGCTACATTTCTCCAAAGCCTTTTTTAAAAGAGTATTCTTTACAACAACCAGTCTGATATCTCTTTCAAAACATTTTCTGCGCAACCGCGAAGTAACTTCTGCATTAAGATTTGAAATATCTGCAAGGTAGAAGTGTTTTGAATTATTGATGATATCAGTCAGGCCGTTGATAATATTGTCTTTATCTTCTCTTTTCATAATAAAAACTCGTTACTTTAAGCAATTTTACTCGTCGACAAATTTCGAATCGACCTTTATTCCCGGGCTCATGGTACTTGAAATATAGATACTTTTGAGATATGTACCTTTTGTAGATGTTGGTTTAAGCTTGATAAGCATGTGAATAAATTCCCTGGCATTATCAGCTATTTTATCAGCAGTAAAAGATACTTTTCCGACAGAGGTATGTACAATACCAAATTTGTCTACCTTAAAATCTATTTTACCTGCTTTGACATCTTTTACAGCTTTACCAATGTCCATTGTAACCGTACCGCTTTTCGGGTTGGGCATAAGCCCGCGGGGGCCGAGTATGCGGCCCAGTTTCCCGATTTTGGCCATTACAGAAGGCATTGTAATGATTACATCAATGTCGGTCCATCCGTTCTGAATTTTCTCGACGTAATCATCTAGTCCCACATAATTTGCTCCGGCTTCTTTAGCTTCCTCTTCTTTGTCAGGAGTACAAAGCACAAGTACGCGAATTTCTTTTCCTGTACCGTGTGGCAGTGTTACTACACCCCTGACCATTTGATTGGCTTTTCTTGGATCAACGCCCAGACGAACATCAATATCTACTGAGGCATCGAATTTAGAGGTTGTTACCTCTTTCAGCAATGCTGAGGCCTCAGACATTTTGTATTGTCTTCCCTGGTCGATTTTCTCCAAAGCCTTTTTCCTATTCTTTGATAGTCTAGCCATTTTAACTTAGGAATATTAAATTTGTTATTTAGTTGTCGGAAAGTCACCTTTAACGGTTATTCCCATACTTCTGGCAGTACCTGCTACCATCTTCATTGCCGATTCAATTGTAAATGCATTTAAATCAGACATTTTTTCCTCTGCAATGGTCCTTACCTGGTCCCAGGTCACAGTGGCTACCTTTACCCGATTAGGTTCTGCTGAACCAGATTTGGTTTTGGTAGCTTCAAGAAGCTGAACAGCAACCGGTGGCGATTTTACAACAAAGTCAAAAGACTTATCGATGTAAAATGTAAGCACTACCGGAAGTAACTTTCCAGCTTTATCCTGGGTACGCGCGTTGAACTGTTTGCAAAATTCCATGATATTCACACCTTTTGCACCCAGTGCAGGACCAACAGGAGGAGAAGGATTTGCAGCACCACCTCTGATCTGCAACTTTATTAATCCTGCTACTTCTTTAGCCATAATTATAAAATTTCCAAATTATTGATTGAAATGCACGCTTAGTTGATGGTTACTCAGGAAGCATTATGGATTATCGCAACCACCTCAGACGTGTATATTTTTGTTGTTAAACTAATCTTTTTCTACCTGCATAAAGCTAAGTTCCAAAGGGGTCTTACGCCCGAAGATCTTAACCATTACCTTGAGTTTTTTCTTTTCTTCATTTACCTCTTCAATAACCCCGGTAAAACTGTTGAACGGGCCGTCTATCACTTTCACCGATTCTCCTACAAAGAAAGGAACATTGATTTCTTCATCGCCTTCAGCCAGTTCGTCAACTTTTCCCAGAATACGTTTTACTTCAGAAAGCCTTAACGGGGTGGGCAATTCGTCTCCTTTTGCCCCCAGAAAACCGATAACATTTGTGATATTTTTCAGGATATGTGGAATTTCACCAACAAGCGCAGCTTCTATAAGAACATACCCGGGAAAAAAATTTCTTTCTTTGCTGATTTTTTTTCCGTTACGTATCTGATATACTTTCTCTGTTGGTATCAAAACCTGTGAAATGTAATCCTGAAGATTAAGGCGGGCTATTTCGTTTTCGATATATTCCTTTACCTTTTTCTCTTTGCCACCAATTGCCCTTAGGACATACCATTTTTTGCCGAGGCTTTCCATCTTATAACTGTTCTGTTTTAAATAAACCAAGAATAGATATTCTCCATGATGTTCTTAAATCCCCAATCCATAAAGGCGATAATAAGCGCAATGATGAGTGTTGAAACCATTACGATAATAGCGCTGCTTTGAAGTTCCTCCCAACTTGGCCAGGTAACTTTATGGATTAGCTCGTTATAAGATTCCTTAATATAGTTAACTACTTTCATAATCTATTTTATTTCGCACGGGAGGAGCGACTCGAACGCCCGACACCTGGTTTTGGAGACCAGTGCTCTACCAACTGAGCTACACCCGTGTAGAAAAAGATACATTCGTTCCTTCATAATTAACGGGAACGAATGTACCGGTGAAATTATTCAGTGTCTGTATTAATTTATTATCTCAATTACCTGGCCTGCACCCACTGTTCTGCCGCCTTCACGAATCGCGAACTGCAATCCCTGGTTAATAGCAACCGGGTAAATGAGTTCAACAGTGATGGTTACATTATCACCGGGCATTACCATTTCTGTTCCTTCAGGAAGCTGGATTTCTCCTGTAATATCAAGGGTCCTGAGGTAGAACTGGGGCCTGTATTTATTGTGGAATGGGGTATGACGACCACCTTCTTCTTTTTTAAGCACGTAAACTTCTGCTTTAAATTTGGTGTGAGGGGTAATTGATCCAGGTTTTGCCAGTACCATACCTCTTTTGATTTCTTTCTTGTCTACACCGCGAAGCAATAATCCTACGTTATCTCCGGCTTCGCCATCATCAAGAATTTTCCTGAACATTTCAACACCTGTACAAACAGTTTTTCTTTTCTCAGCACCAAGTCCGATCATTTCAAGCTCATCGCCTGTATGAACCTTACCCAGTTCAATTCTTCCTGTTGCAACAGTACCACGGCCTGTAATTGAAAATACATCTTCAACAGGCATCAGGAAAGGTTTGTCACGGTCGCGCGGTGGAATCGGAATGAATGAGTCTACAGCGTCCATCAGTTCCATTACTTTATCTTCCCATTTCGAGTCGCCGTTGAGTGCGCCAAGTGCCGAACCCCTGATTACAGGAGTATTGTCGCCGTCGTATTTATAGAAGCTGAGCAACTCACGAATTTCCATTTCAACCAGGTCTAACAACTCTTCGTCTTCAACCATGTCAACTTTATTCATGAAAACAACAATTTTCGGAACATTCACCTGACGTGCAAGCAGAATGTGCTCACGGGTCTGTGGCATGGGGCCGTCAGTGGCAGCTACTACGATAATAGCACCGTCCATCTGGGCAGCTCCGGTAACCATGTTCTTCACATAGTCGGCATGACCCGGACAGTCAACGTGTGCATAGTGACGGGCAGCAGTCTGGTACTCAATATGCGCGGTATTAATGGTAATACCCCTTTCCTTTTCTTCCGGAGCATTATCAATTGAATCAAAAGACCTGATTTCAGACAGGCCTCTTTTTGCCAACACCATTGTAATAGCAGCAGTTAATGTGGTTTTGCCATGATCAACGTGACCAATGGTCCCGACGTTTACGTGAGGCTTCGACCTATCAAATTTTTCTTTAGCCATAATTAGAATATTAGTAATTTATTAACAATATTTATTTCAGAAATAGTATTTGAGCCAATGACGGGAATTGAACCCGTGACCTCTTCCTTACCAAGGAAACGCTCTACCAACTGAGCTACATCGGCTTAATAAAGCTGAGCGGGAAACGGGACTCGAACCCGCGGCCCTAACCTTGGAAGGGTTATGCTCTGCCAACTGAGCTACTCCCGCGAATTTTTCTGTTGAATTATTGATTATTATGTTAAAATAAAAAAATGTCTGATAACTATAAGATGATTATAACTATAGTAAGATCAACAAAACAATCAATCAACAAATCAATAAATAAAGAACGTGGGGAGAGCAGGATTCGAACCTACGAAGGCATCAGCCAGCAGATTTACAGTCTGCCCCAGTTGGCCACTTTGGTATCTCCCCTTAATTAAAATCTTTTTAAGTCTTGTGCAGACAGTTAAACCAAAATCAAAAACTGTTAAAGAACATTGGATTTTCGTAATAGTAAATCGCATGATCCTGTTGTCGGCTTTACACGAAAAAATACACCAGAACCCCGGATTTCTTTTTAGTGAGCCGATGGACGGATTCGAACCCCCGACCTGCTGATTACAAATCAGCTGCTCTGACCGGCTGAGCTACATCGGCGTCTTAAAAAGAACTGAGGGTAACAAAAGTACCCTCAAAATTCGGTTTGCAAATGTATAACAATATTATTAATATCCCAAAATATTTTAATTTTTTTTGCCTTACTGCTAAAGCCCTCTGATTTTTTCCTTGTGTTTGGCTATTTGCTTTTTAAGTGCATCAATTGTATTATCGGTTGCTTCTTCGAAAGTTTTACCTTGCTTTTTTGCAAACATATCATTTCCAGGTATTTCAAGGCGAATCTCAACCATTTTGTTCTCTAGTTTCTGCGTGTTCTGTAACTTTAAAAATACTTCAACCCCGATTATATCATCGTAAAACTGTACCAGCTTTTTGATCTTGCTCTCGATAAACTTTTCCAGTTTAGTGTCGGCCGTAAACTTCACGGCGTTAATCTTTATGTTCATAATACGTCCTCCATTGATTTATGCCCTGGGATGGGCTTGTTTGTATATTGATTTCAACTTTTTAAATGTATTGTGGGTATATATTTCTGTGGCCGAGAGATTGCTATGGCCGAGTATCTCTTTTATTGCATTGAGGTCGGCACCTGCGTTCAGCATCTGCGTGGCAAAAGTATGACGAAGAATATGCGGGTTTTTCTTATCGCTCGTGGTAACAATACCAAGCCCTGATGTTACTACCCTGTATACAAGCCTGGGATATAGCTTCTGCCCTTTTTCGGTGATAAACAAATAAGGATTGCCATCCTGATCTATTTTGTCCCTTTCAAGGTTATATGTATTTATCAGCTTTTCCAAATTCGTGGTAATAGGTATAATCCGTTCCTTGTTTCTTTTACCCAATACCTTTATCTGCCTGTTATCAAGGTCGGTATTGGAGATTTTAAGGTTTATAAGTTCATTAAGCCTTATGCCTGTCTGATAAAACATGTCCAAAATCAAACGGTTTCGAAGACCTTTGAAATCATCCCCGAAGTGTTCATGGTCTAAGAGCATATCCATTTTTTCAGCGCTTATAAAGGCAGGAAGTCTCTTTTCTGTTTTTGGGATGGTTACCCTTTTAACGGGGTTGTTTTTTACAATCCCTTCTTTGAGAAGATATTTATAAAACGATTGAAGTGCAGAGATTTTTCTTCTAACCGACCGTGCAGAAAAACTGTTGTCCATTAAATGGGCAATCCATTGCCGTATTAATTTATGGCCTGCAGCAAGAAAATCGCAATTTTGCGTTTGATGATTTATAAAATCAAAATACTGCCCCAGGTCATCTGAGTATGCCCTGAGCGTATGTGATGAGTATCTTTTCTGGTTTTTTAAATATTGCAGAAACAAACCTTTATGCTCCATGTTTTAGGGATATTAACCAAGCCGGTGTCAAATAAATCTTTTGGATAATCCCTAAAGACACAAGGTTATTCTTCTACCTGCTGCATTTTTTGTACGTATACCGCTTTCTTGATCTCTTCGCGCCTTTCTTCCGACGGTTTCCTAAAAGCCTGCCTGGATCTCAGTTCTTTAATAACACCTGTTTTTTCAAATTTTCTTTTGAATTTTTTTAATGCTCTTTCAATGTTTTCACCTTCTTTAACCGGAACTACGATCATAATGATATTTTTTTAATGAGCCGCAAATTTATTACTTAATAAATTATTTACAAAATTTTTATAAAAAATATTGTAAAAAGCAAATACCCAACATTATCCAAAACCTAATAATTGACACCGGCCCGGATATTGATTTTTATTTACGATGAAATAAAAATAGTTAAAATAAATCTGAAAGAAAAGGTAATTATCGTATTTTTATTGCATGCTGAAATGCAGGTATTCTGCAGCTTTATTCAGAACAGAATCTGGTAAAAGATTGTTTTCCCGCATCTGGTCAACAGATATAAGACTGCCGTTCAATTTTCGGTAGGCAAGTATGGCCCTGGCATGATAACCGGTAAAATAAGGATGTTTTGCAATGTCATTATAAACTGCTTTATTGATGTCAATTTTTTTCACCAGTTGTTTGTCTATGGTTATTCTTTTGGCATTGAGGCTTAGAATACTGTCGGCCAGGCCATATACTTCACAAAGCTGGCCGGTATTTACAAAACCCCCTAAGAGCATTCTGTAACTGATGATTCGTTCGGAAAGCACAGGGCCTATACCATAAAGTTTTTCAAAATCTGACCTGATGGCGCTATTAACTTCAATTGTGTTTGTTTTTTCAAAAAAAGCGGCGCCCGTGATATTGTCTTCTTCAGCAGATGAGTGCCTGATGCTGATATATGGCTCCAATCTGGAATAGGAAACAGAATCTAACCCGTAAAGCTTCTTCATGTCGCTTTTTTTATAAAATTTTCCACCTGACTGCAAATATTTTATCCATGATTTTTTGGCCTTTTCACTTATGTTAAGCATGCCAATGCTTTTAGCGTTAATGGTGTTAGGATCAAAAGGGGTGATACTTGCAAAAACATTATTTACTTTCGTGTTCTTTTCTTGGGCCAACGCCCCAAAAGCAGTCCCTGAAGAATCTTTCAACCACCGTTCTGCCGCTGCCATAAACTCATCAGGGCCAGTTGGCTGCGACCTCCTGTAAAGCGGATAAAAAATACGTATTGCCAGGATAAAGATTATTACAACAAACAGAAAAATCAGTCCCCTTCGTTCAGCATGCGAAAAAGTAAAATAATCTTTGATGTGTTGCCGCAACATAACCTAATAGGATAAGGGTTTTAAAAGACTCCGGTTTCGTTCAGGAAAACTATTATAACGGCAATCGGCACAATATATCTTACAAGGAACATCAGTACCTTGAAATATCTTACTTTTAATGCTCCCTGGTTTGATAATTCTTCCAATACCTTTTTCTGAGGCCTGAACCACCCGAGATAAATAACGATTAATAATCCACCCAATGGCAACAGGTACTTTAACGATATATAATCAAGTATCATAAAAAAGTTAAAGGCAGTTACATCACCTGTAACCTCATTGATGCTTTTCACCGAGAAATCTTTAAAGATATACCACGAAAGTGCTGCCACAGTCCCCAGTAGTGTTATCGCCAGCACTGATACTACCGATGCCTTTTTCCGGCTCATGCCCAGCTCTTCAGAAAAAGTAGCGACAACCACCTCGAGAAGCGATATGGCAGATGTAAGTGCAGCAACCGATAGACATGTAAAAAACAGTATTGAGATGATATAACCTCCATTCATGCTGTTAAAAATTGAAGGAAGCACGTTAAAAACCAACCCTTCACCGGCTTGTGGGTTAAGGCCAAAAGCAAACACTGCGGGAAAAATTGCCACCCCGGCCAAAATGGCGGCAAAGGTATCAGAAAGTGAGACTATTAAGGCTGTGCTGCCCATGTTGTCTGATTTTTTAATATACGATCCATAGGTAATCAATGCGCCCATACCAATGCTCAAAGAGAAAAACGATTGCCCCAGGGCATCGAATATCGCGTTTGCGTTAAGTTTTGAGAAATCGGGCCTGAATAAAAATTTTAAACCGGCCAGCGGGCTTACTTCATCGCTAATAGAAGGCAAGCTAAGTGAGCGTATGGCAATTACTATAAGAATAATAAAAAGTACAGGCATGAGAATTTTCGAATATTTTTCGATACCTTTCTCCACACCCGATATAACAATAAGAAAGGTGAGAAACATAAAAGCAACCTGCCATAAAAGAGGCCTGTATGATGTTCCCCTGAATGTTTCGAACATTAACACCATTTCATCTGCAGATTTTCCGGCAAACTGGTTCGTAGCCGATTTATAAAGGTATTCGAGGGTCCATCCTCCCACGGCGCCATAAAAGGCCAGAATCATGAAGGCAGCCAATGTACCCATAATCCCTATTATAAACCAGGGTTTTCCGGGCGCGAGTTTTCTAAAAGCACCGAATGGGTTCATACGTGTTGTTCTTCCGATAATAAACTCTGAAAGCATTACAGGAAGACCAATGCCGATAATGAACAACAGGTAAACCAGAAGAAATGCACCTCCCCCGCTTTCACCCAAAACATAAGGAAACCTCCAGATATTGCCAAGCCCTATGGCAGAGCCGGTTGCAGCTGCAATAATCCCGAATTTGGATGTAAAAATACCCCTTGCAGATGAATTATTTTTTAACATGGCAGGAAACAATATTTAAATTCAAACTATTAAGTCGTCAATATTATGAAAAAAGGTTCAAATTATAAAACCCATGCGCAGGATTATAAACAGGAGGTAACATGTAATCGTGCAATGTTAAATAACCACAGTTTTTTGTTTTAGTTGGCATGTTTTTGTAGCTTTGCCTTCCACTTTGAAAGTAAAGCAACTAAATTTTGTAATATTAAATCAAATAAAAATGGCCATTAGTTATAAAGAATTAGGATTGGTAAATAGTAAGGAACTATTTCGCAAAGCTGTTGCAGGAGGGTATGCCATACCTGCATACAATTTCAATAACCTTGAACAATTACAGGCAATATTGCAGGCATGCGTTGAAACAAAATCACCTGTTATTATGCAGGTTTCATCAGGAGCCAGGAAATACGCCAATGCTACCCTGTTAAGAAACATGGCACGTGGCGCTACCGAATATGTAAAAGAACTGGGTTATAGTGTCCCGATTGTATTACACCTTGATCATGGTGACACTTTTGAACTGTGTAAAGATTGTATTGACAATGGATTTTCTTCGGTAATGATTGATGGCTCTCATCATTCGTATGAAGAAAACATAGCGCTCACCAAAAAAGTGGTGGAGTATGCCCATGCACACGATGTTACTGTTGAAGGAGAACTTGGTGTGCTTGCAGGTGTTGAAGACGATGTGGTAGCTGAACATTCATCTTATACCAAACCTTCGGAGGTTGAGGATTTTGTATCACGCACCGGTGTTGATTCACTGGCAATTTCAATAGGTACCTCGCATGGTGCCAACAAATTCACTCCCGACCAGTGCACCAGAGATGAAAATGGTGTGCTGATCCCACCGATGCTTCGTTTCGATATTCTCGAAGAAATTGAGAAACGCATACCCGGTTTCCCGATTGTGCTTCATGGTTCTTCTTCTGTTCCTCCCGAGTACATTGAAATGATCAACAAATATGGCGGGGCTTTGAAAGATACCATCGGCATTCCTGAAGAATGGCTTAGGAAGGCTGCAAAATCTGCAGTATGCAAAGTTAATATTGATTCTGACGGACGCCTGGCGATGACAGCCATGATACGTAAAGTCCTTACCGAAAAACCGGGTGAATTCGACCCCAGGAAATACCTCGGGCCTGCCCGCGATGTGCTGAAAGAACTTTATAAACATAAAAATATTAATGTGCTGGGTTCGGCAGGACAGGCATAGGAACTTATATATATATGAAAAAGAGGCGCCGGTTAAGGCGCCTTTTTTTTTACATGAGATATTGTTCTTCAGAAGGTGAGGGTGGGGTCAATTGTTATGCCTGGACTAAAGTATATTTGCAGTTTTGATAACAATAATCAGGTTTGTTTGACATAATTATCATTAATTTTGTTTTTTATTTGGTAATAATTGAAAAGACCATAAATATGAAAAGGTTGAAGTATTTAGTATTTATCTGTCTGATAATAAACGGTGTATCAGCAAATGCCGGAACGGTTCTTGAATCTGGATGGAAGGATGTTGTTTCCGGTAACTGCAGTGATCAGGGTTCGGGTTGGTGGAGTTCGGCCGAAGCTATCAGAATAGCAGAGAATGTATTGCTGTATCAAAAAGCGATTGGTGGCTGGCCTAAAAACATTAATATGCAATTGGTATTAACAGATACTCAAAAACAGGCGCTTGTTACCGCTCAGCCAAATAATGAAGGTTGTACTATAGATAATAACGCTACAATGTTGGAGCTGCTTTATCTTTCTAAAGTTCATCAGGTCTTACCCGACGGTGTAACCAAAACCAAAATCAGAGAAGGATTCTTAAAGGGAGTTCAGTATTTGCTGAAAGCTCAATACAGTAATGGCGGTTGGCCACAGTTTTATCCTTACCGGGGTGGTTATTCAGATCATATTACATACAACGACAATGCCATGATAAATGTGCTAAATGTACTCAGGCATATTTACTCAAAAGATTCTTACTATTCTGTCACGGTTCACGACACTACGATAACAGCTGCTGCAAATGCCTTCGCTAAAGGACTTGATTGTATTCTTAAAACACAGTACATCCAGAACGGAAGACCCACAGTATGGTGTGCCCAGCATCACAAAACCACTTTAGTGCCTGTAATGGCCAGGTCATACGAGTTGGCATCTCTGAGCGGTGGGGAGTCAGCCGGTATTATTCTCTTGCTTATGTCGCTTAATCAACCGTCAAATGAAGTAAAGAGGGCTGTTCATTATGCAGTTGAATGGTACAAAAAGACCGAAATAAAAGGAATACGGGTAGAGAAATTCACAAATACAGACGGACTGAGCGATGTAAGAGTTGTTAATGATGCTTCGGCTGCAAATCTATGGGCAAGATTTTATACCCTTGAAGATAACAGGCCTTTTTTCAGCGACAGAGATGGTATTATGAAATTTTCTTTGGCTGAGATCGGCTACGAACGTAGAACCAATTATAGCTGGTATGGTTCCTATGGTTCTAATGTTTTGAGTACTTATCTGTCATGGAAAACGAATTGGGGAACCAACATCAAGGAAGAAACACTGATTACTTTACCTCTCCCGAAAAAAACTTTTTATACAACCGATACAGTTCCGGTTAAGGCATATACCGATGAATTTTCTACCGAAAGTATTCAAAGCTTCGAACTTATTTTTAATGGTCAGTTATTAAAAAGCGATAGCATCTCTGAAATAGATACTATATTATCTGGTCTTACTGCCGGAAATTATGAAATTGTTGCCAAAGCAACATATAAAAGCGGACACATTGCAACCGATACATCCAAATTCTCTGTAACAAAGCTTAGTGATTTGCCTCCCTCTGAGATTGCAAAAACATTAAAATGCTATCCGAATCCTGCACAATCACGATTTACAGTCGATCTTGGCGAAATCAATCACTCTTTGATCAGAATTTATAATATGTATGGACAATTGGTTTATAAAACAACTACCAATGTAAGTATATTACAGATTAATGATCACGGGTTATCACCGGGACATTATTTAATTACTGCTACAGATAACCATGACAATTCGTTGGTAGAAAGGCTGTTAATAAAATAATTGATAGTCTGTTTTCTATCTGGTTAAAATTTGCCCTAAACCTGTCTGTTGGTGAAAACCTGACAGGTTTAGGGTTTTGTTTTTTTTTAATGAAATAAAGGTTATTTTTAAAAAAAAACTATAACTTAATGACCGCCTAACATCATTTTACTTTACATTGTAAGGAGTATGCTTAAAAAATTAAAAATATCCACAAAACTTATTTTTGGATTTGGAATTATCTCGGGAATTATGGCAGTTGTAGGGTTTGTTGGTTTTCAATCTATGAATCAAATTAAAAAATCCCACCAGGAGTATTCCAGCATTCAATTACCTACAGTATTAAGTATTGGAACTATCTTTGAATCCATTCGGTCGATTACGGTAGGCGAAAGGGGAATGTTAATTCCCAAATTGTTTATCAATCCCGAACATCGAAAAAAACAATACTCTCTTGAAGCCTTTGACCGTATAGAGCGAGCATGGGCAATATACGATTCATTACCCCATTCTGATGAAGAAACCAGGATTTGGTCTGACTTTTCGCAACTTTGGGGAAATTGGATGACTGTTCATAATAAGTTTATTGAAGATTGCGACCAAAAAGGTGAATTCATTGACAATGGAATGGATTTCGAAGATCCGGTTATTGTTGAGCTTGATAAAAATATAGATGACCTCTACTTAAAAAGTCGTGAACAATATATATTAATTAACGATACTTTGGAATATTTGCTGGGCTTAACTGTTATACAGATAGCAAAATCTGAAGCAGCGATCAATAAGCTCGCTAAAGATTCAAACACAATGGTTTTTATGTTTATTCTTTTTGGAGTACTAACCGCAACATTTATTGGATTTTATATTACAAGAACAATTTCTAAGTCTGTTAATATGGGATTAAAAATTGCTCATCAGGTGGCAAATGGAGATTTGAGTTCAACCATTGTAATAAAACAAGAAGATGAGATAGGCCAGCTTTTAACGAACTTACAAATTACAGTAGAACAGCTACGTGTTATTGTGTTGAGCATTAAGGAAAACTCTTTAAATTTAGCTCAGTCAAGTGAAAAGTTGAAAAAATCCTCACAAAGTATTTTTAAATCAAATTCAGAACAGGCAACAGCCACCCAGGATATTACATCAACTATGCAAAAAATCATTACCAATTTTCAAATTAGTTCTGAAGATGCTTCAAAGACAGAGGCGATTGCCAAGAATACCAATAGTATGATAAATATTATTAAAGAAATTTCAGGAGCAAGCTTACATTCAGTTAGTTTGATATCACAAAAAATTTCGATGATTGAGGAGATAGCCTTTCAAACAAATATTTTAGCTTTGAATGCAGCAGTAGAAGCAGCAAGGGCAGGGGAGCACGGAAAGGGATTTTCTGTTGTGGCTGTTGAAGTAAGAAAATTGGCAGAAAAGTCGAAAGCTGCAGCTAATGAAATTATTAGGCTTGCCAATCTTAGCCTGGATAAAACAACTGAATCGGAAAAAAGTTTTGAGTCAATAGCACCTGAGATTCAAATGACCCATCAGTTAATTGATAAAATTACCAGTAGCAGCGCAGAACAAATTTCAGAAACAAAAATGGTTTATGAAGCTATAGCTCAATTAAACCTCTATACCCAAATGAATGCAGCATCTTCACAAGAAATAGCTATAAATGCGGAGGAATTAAACAGGCAGGCAGAAGAGTTAATTAAACTTGTAGATTTCTTTAGAATCGATTAATGGGTTAATCCCATTTTGGCAAGTCAACATAACATACCAAATAGTCTTTTTTTCCAAACAAGTATTTATAAAGACTAAATTTATTATTTATCGTATCATCAGAAAGCTTTCTCCAATTAGAAAGGATAACCAATACCGAATTGAATATTAAAGTCGTCCCTGATAACGGGCTTGCGTTGAAATATAACAAATTTATCGCCCTGAGGAGAAAAAGGGTCCCTTGTTTTCATGGCAAAATCGAACCGTAGTAAGAATATGCCAAAATCAAAGCGGGTACCAAATCCGGTGCCAATAGCAATATCATTGTAAAAGCGATCGAACCTGAATACCGCGTCCAGTCGTGTTTCCTGAAAATGGATGTCCCAAATATTCCCGGCGTCTGCAAAGAGGGCACCTTCAAGTTTCCAGAACAATTTAAACCTGTACTCAAAATTAAATTCGAGTTTAATATCACCCGTATTTTCGTACCATTGCGATGAATTAGGGCCCAGACTGTAGGCATTCCATGCCCTAACGCTGTTTGGCCCGCCTGCAAAGTATTTCTTCTCGAAAGGCATGGCAGCCGAATTGCCAAACGGATAACCAATACCTGCAAATCCCCTGAATACAACTGTGTTTCTGGCATTATATAACCAGAAGTACTTAAATTCAAGGTCGGTTTTCACGTACTGGGAAAAACGTACATTGAACAGCTGGTATCCATCTTCTTCTTTTCGGCTTTTTGTAACCTCGTTTAAGGCATACAGTGAATTACCGGCTGATTCAAGGTTTATTTTTAAATACACAAAATCTTTTTCCCTGCCAATCTCCTGTGTGTTGTATTCAAGGGTATACCTCGACACGCTCACCAGGTGGTCTGTGAAACTATATTCAAGATAAGTAGAGTCAATTTCTTCAAGAAATGCCTTTGAACGGACTTCGTCTACCTGTACAAAATTCAGCTCGAACGGAAATATGCTGTGCCTGAGATATCTGTTGCCTCTCCAGGTATAACCAAAAGAGGCGTTGGCATATGTCCGGACATACTGTTTCTCGATACGGTGATTAATGGCGAGTGAAAATAATGTTTTCGGACTGTACCTCTTTACAAACTCAGTTGACTTTAGCGGAAGGAAAAACTTGGGAATTTCAAGTCTTAGCTCGGTACCAAGTTCGAGTGTGTTTGACAGATTGGTAAGACCAGCATACTTTAATGCTTCAAAAGCTGCGGTCATCTTAAAGTTGAATGTTTCGGCCCCCCTGAAAAAATTAAGGTTTTGATATAAGAGGTTATATCTCACCCCCAGGTCGCCGTTTGAGTTTGTACCCACTATTTCATGCTGGTACGATTGGGTTTTCTTTTGTGTTAATTCTATTGAACAACCAAGGGGTATAAATCCTGAACTATCCGGAATAAGTTCTTTTGGCTCGATAAAATTGATGTTTATAAATTTAAACAATCCGAGCGATGAGAGGTTGCGGTATGATCTGTCTGTATTTCTAATATCGAACATTTTCCCGGGCAAAATATAAGTATGGTTATATATTACCTGCGGCCTTATGTTATGCCTGCCAATAAAAATAAACCGGGTGTTTTCATAATCTAATGTATCGCCGGCAGTATCATCTGCATTGGACAGATGATTCAATGTATTGAAATCGGGGTGAAATGCAAGGTCATCTATGATGTACCTGTAATGGGGCCTGACCATAGTAATGCGGTCAAGCCTTCCTTCAAGGTTTTCTTTAATGCCCAGGGTAAGGTCAACCAAAAGCTCATTTTTTATGGCTTCTGCATCAAAATAAATATACTCTTTCGAGAATTTATAAAAGCCATTGCGTTTCATTAATTCTTCTATTCGTATCCGCTCTTTTTGCAATACCTCTTTATCAAAGAGCATGCCTTTGATTAATAAAGAGTTAACGGTATCTCCCAAAATAAAAGAGACAATGCTGGTATCTTCGAACAGGTACCTGATGTTGCGCACCCGGTAGGGTTCATTGGAAATGACTTTATAAACCACTGTGGCATTATTGCCCCTGATCTTTATCGAATCGTTAACCTCTGCAAAAAAATAACCTTTGTTCTGAAGATAAGTTTTCAATTGCTGTTTTGTGCGGCTTGTAAGATCGGGATCGAAAACCACCGGCTCTTCACCGATTCTTCTCAGCCAGCCATGAGGCCATCCTTTTTTGTTGAGATTTGAAAGGTTGTAATAGAAAAGGTTCAACCTGACCCCCAGTATCCTTTTGTTAGGTTTTTGAAGAATGTAGTTTTTCATCCCGGATTTTGAAACATCTTTTTCCTCTGTTTCTATTACATTTTTTTTAAGCAGATAAGAACCATCAGTAACATATTTTGAGGGGGAACAAGAAAACAGAAAGAAAAAGAAGGGCACAGTCAAGACAACTGATATAACCCTGAATAATATTTTTGGGAGCGCTTTCAATTTTTTATACAAAATTTCTACCTTCGGACAAATATAATTGTTTTACTGATTGATAAAGAACAGAAATTACTATACTCTACAAAAAAAAGTCCAAAACGTGAACAAATTGATAGGAAAACAAACAATAAAATACATAGGATCACTTAAAGATAAGAAATACAGGCAAATAAGTAATTGTTATGTTGCCGAAGGTGAAAAGATTGTACTTGACTCTTTAAAGAATAATCCTGATATGGTTGAACAAATATTTGCCACTTCAGACTGGCTGGTGAAAAACAATGGGTATATTCCGTCGAACATCAGGACATTTGAGGCAGATATGGCCGAAATAAAAAAGATAAGCTCTTTTAAAACCATACCTGAAGTAATTGCTTTAATGCGCATTGAACATCACAATCCTGATCCGGATGAACTTGTCCGTGAATTGTCGCTTGTGCTTGATACTGTGCAGGACCCCGGAAACCTTGGCAACATTATACGTATTGCCAATTGGTTTGGAATCCGCAATCTTATCTGTTCAACAGATTGTGCCGATTGTTACAATCCGAAGGTGGTGCAGGCCTCGATGGGGGCTATCATCCGTGTTAAGGTTCACTATACAAATCTTGAACCTTTTCTTAAGAAAATGTCGGAATTTAGTGACTATGTAATTTATGGCACTCTACTCGATGGTGACAGTATTTATGATGCTTCACTTTCAAAAATAGGGGCCATCGTTTTGGGCAATGAGTCGAAGGGGATAAGCGATTTAATTACGCCTTTTATTAAAAAAAAGATATACATTCCTTCCTTTGAAGAAAGAGCAGATACTGTTGAATCTTTGAACGTTGCGGCTGCTACTGCCATAGTATGTGCTGAGTTTAGGCGCCACGCAGGTTAGCACGGCCCGGTTGGGGCGATTTTTCCAGCACCTTGTTGAGGTTGCCCTGCCTGTATCCTTCAAGGTCAACGGTAACATAATGGTATCCTGTTTCTTTTGCTTTGCTTATGATTTTCTTTCGCAAACTGTCAGAGAAAAACCTTTTTATTTCTGTTTCGTCAACTTCTATTTTCAATGTTTCTCCCTGGTGCCGGGCCCTGATTTGAGTAAATCCCAAGTCCCTAAGGTAGTTTTCGAAACTGTCTGCCATTTTTAAATTTTTAATGTCAATGCGTTCGCCATAAGGAAACCTTGAAGAGAGGCATGCCAGTGCTTCTTTGTTCCATGTTGGTAACCCCAATTCTTTCGACAACACCCTTATTTCTTCTTTGGTGAGGCCTGCCTCCTGTAATGGGCTTCGTACCCCCCTTTCTTTGAGTGCCTTTCTGCCAGGCCGGTGGTCATCCAGGTCATCAATATTCGAGCCGTCGGCCAGGTTCGTGTAACTGCCCGAACCCGCCAATTCAATTATTCTGTCGAATAGTTCGCTTTTGCAAAAATAACAGCGGTTTACCGGATTTTTCAGAAACTCCTCCTTTTCCATTTCATGGGTCTGAATTATATGTAACCTTGCACCCATTTGTGCTGCCAGATTTTTGGCTTTTTCATATTCCCTTGATGGATAAGTAGGTGATATCGCCAGTATTCCCAGCGCGTTTTCACCAAGAATATCAGTAGATACCTTTAAAAGAAAGGCGCTGTCTACACCTCCTGAATAAGCTACAACAATCTGGCCCATCTGCCTTAGTATTTCCTGAAGTCTGATATATTTATTATTTAAGTGTATCACATCATTTATTTATATAAGGATATAAAGATACGATTATATTAAAATATTTACAAAACAAAAATATTTGTCACTTTTTCTAACAAAACCATTTGACATTACGTTAAATATTTGAAAAATTCCTGTTCAAGGACAAGGGACTTAAGCCTGAATAAAGCACCAAATGACTATCATTTAAAGCCATATAATTGATTTGATGCATCTTAAATTTTGTAAATTTCATAAATCCTTTTTGGCACAATATTTGAAAAAACAACAATATTAAAACATACTGCCATGAAAAAGTTAATACCAATAACAGTTCTGATAACCCTGCTCGCGAGCAGTTGTGTTAAATATCCCTATGCCGATTTTTATACATCTGATGTAGACGTTGAAACTTACGACATAATTGAGTTTTACAACCAGTCAAGTAATTACGACCAACTCGAATGGGATTTCGGAGACGGCACTTACTCTACAGTTGCCAATCCTTCACATCACTACAGTCACCCCGGTAATTATACTGTTATACTAACAGTTTTCGGAACCAATGGGCATAACGACCAAAGTTCAATTACCATAAGGGTCTTGAGGCAGACTATCCTCGAAATAACCGTGTTGGAGTACTTTAATGAATATCCGGTAAAAAATGCAAGCATCATCCTTTATCCAAGCCTTAACGATTGGGATTATCAGACAAATCCAATCACTGACCGCAGGGGTGAGACACTGGAGGCTTTTACAAACAGTCTGGGCATAGCTACTTTCACGGGCTTGAACCCTGTGTCTTACTGGGTAGATGTATGGCATACATACTATAGCAATGGATCTCTTGGCTTTGAAGACGAAGATTTTATACGCACACTGCCGCTCATACCAAATATGATCAATACTTTTATTGCCTATGTAGACTATTTCGAAAGCAAAAGCAGACAGGAAGCAAAAGAGATTGGCAAATTTAAGATTGTAAAAGTAGAAAGGGTATTCAAAGAAAAAACTCAAAGCAAATAGGTTTTGTAAAGCAGGGTTTGTGTTATATGTAATGTTTGAGAGGCCGGGAAGGCAGGGTGTCCCGGCCTCTTATATTTTTTTTTATCAGGTTATTGTATTCGCCAATAAATTTATATATTTGCACTCCCAAATGCCCAGATGGCGGAATTGGTAGACGCGCTAGTTTCAGGGACTAGTGATCGCAAGGTTGTGCAGGTTCGAGTCCTGTTCTGGGCACTGGAAATATCAGAGTTGTGATTTACGGGTTAGAGATAACCATTATCATTTAATCCGAAACTCAGAACCTGGAAAACAAAACCATGCCCAGGTGGTGGAATTGGTAGACACACCAGCTTGAGGGGCTGGCGCCTGTTAAAGGGCGTGCAAGTTCGAGTCTTGTCCTGGGCACATAAAGAAAAGAAGATAAATACTGGTTTGTCTTCTTTTTTTATTTTTGGGTTATTATGTTGCATATCCATCATTGTCATGCACGGACAAATTATTTTTCCGCACCCCTCTGCCGCAGATCCTGATGGATTGCTTGCAATCGGGGGCAACCTTGAAATGGAAACTTTGCTTACGGCATATTCACAGGGTATTTTCCCCTGGTACAACGATGATTCGCCTATACTCTGGTGGTCGCCCGACCCGAGGATGGTGCTTTTCCCCGGCGAATTCAAAGCATCGGCAAGCCTGATGCAAAAAATCAAAAGAAAAGTATACGA
>JAWOHT010000257.1:0-11382 GCA_046485045.1 Bacteroidales bacterium | reverse complement strand
TGCATGCAGGTTTTTCTGATGTAGCTTTGGTGCATGCAGGTTTTTCTGATGCTGATTTTGTACATTCACCCTTTTTCTTGCTTTCCTGCTTATCGTCAGACTTTGCGTCTTTTTTTGCAGGTTCGTCGTCTATTGCAACAATTACCTGTGCTGTATTAATGTTGGCAATGGCCGGGGCTGCAATCATTCCTGTTAAAACCAATATTGCTAATACCTGAAGAACTTTTTTCATATTTTTCATATTTTTCTTTTTTTGGTTAATACTTTTACAAAAGTACCAATAACAGTACAATAATTCTGTTAACCGTATGTTAAAACAGAATTAGAGAGGCTTTAGTCTTATTTTATCCTGCAGATACTTATAATTCAGCAATTACCGTTAGTCCGGCCCTGGTGACCTGATTTAGTTCGGTGATAATTTTAGCGCTTTTGGGAAGAAATACATCTACCCGGGAACCGAATTTAATAAAACCGAGTTCCTCGCATTGCTTTACATGCTGATCTATCCGTGAATTAGTGACAACACGTCTGGCAAGCGCGCCTGCAATTTGCCTAACCAGAAGTGTAACATTATTGTTTTTTATGACTACGGTTGACCGTTCGTTTTCCAGTGATGATTTCGGATGCCAGGCTACGAGGTATTTTCCCCTGTGGTACTTCATGTAATCTATAATGCCTCCAATGGGGTAATAGTTTACATGCACATTTAACGGCGACATGAATATTGAGACCTGGATGCGTTCATCTTTAAAATATTCGCTTTCGAGTGTTTCTTCGATTACCACTACTTTGCCATCGGCAGGGGCATAAACATATTTGTCGTTTGGCACGAAATGCCTTTCAGGTACCCTGAAAAACCAGAAAATTATAAAATAGAGCACGGCTAAAATAACAATTATGGGCAATAACAGCCATAAAGCAGTGATAAAGAGCAGTACAATGGCCATAATGACAGCCAGAAAAATACCTGTAAATGCAATGGTCAAAAAGCCTTGTTTGTGAATTTTCATTGGCGTAACAGATTTAAGATTAAAAGATAAGTAAATACAAGTGGGCTGCTGAGAAGCACCGAGTCAATTCTGTCGAGCATGCCACCATGTCCCGGTAATATTTTTCCTGAATCTTTGATATTGGCCGATCTTTTAAACATTGATTCTACCAGGTCGCCATAAACCCCTGCTACTGAGATTATGGCTCCGATAATCAGCCAGTCGGTTTGTGAAAGGATATCAAACCATATGTTAAGAAAAAAGGCGAGCGTGAGTGTTATTACTGTACCTCCGGCAAAACCTTCCCATGATTTTTTGGGTGAGATACGTTCAAACAACCGGTGTTTTCCGAAAAGCATACCGAAAATGTAAGCAGCCGAATCGTTGATCCAGAGGAGGATAAAAAACCCGAGTATAATCTCGAAAGAATACCTGCCGTTGTCATAAAAAGCCAGATGGTTAAACAGGGTTAGCGGCAGCGCCACATAAACCAATCCGAGCAGGGTAATAGAAATATTCACAAGGGGGTTGGGCCGGTTAAGGTAAAGTTCGGCAATTATGGTAATAACAATCAGCGGAACAATTAAATCAATAAGAATAAACGATTTTCCGAATGCGAAAACCACGAAAGTAAGCACAAATAATACTGCACCGGTAATGAGACCCATTACCCTGGCAGGCTGAAACCCCATATTTTCGGTCATCTGGTAAAACTCTTTGAGCGACATGAAACCTATGGCAAGAAACAGGATGCCGAAACCGTATGGGCCAGATAAGATAGATCCTACAAATACCAACAGGTATAATGTTCCGGTGAGTGTTCGGGTAAGAAAATTGTTCAAGTGTCGAGGTCTTTAAGTAAAAATTTTGCTCTGATGGCATTATCTCTGTGCACGTAGATTTCGATATCACCAAACTGGTAGAATTTATCTTTTTTATCTATAGCCACAAATTCTATCTCGTTTTCTGTAAATATACCCTTTGCCAGTTCAATTGAAAAATCCTGACTGCTACTGTATATTAAAACCCAATCTTTCTCCATGTGCAAGTTAAAACCATTACAAATGTAAGATTTTTAACATAGAGTTTAAACCGGCCATACAAGTTTTGTTCCATCAGGATTAATCTGCCTACGGATATAACAGGTTTGGCTAATTGCCTTCTTTTTTTTCAGGAAGCGTTACAGAAGCTTCAAGACGTTGTTCTGTGGGGCTTTTATGCTCACGTTTTCCGAAAATTTTCTCCAGGTCTTCGCTAAACAACACCTCTTTTTCGAGCAATAAATCGCCAAGTTGCTTCAGGCCGTCGCGATGATCTTCAAGCACTTTTAGAGCCCGCTTGTACTGTTCATCAATAATGTTTTTCACTTCGGCATCAATTAGTTCGGCTGTTTTTTCGCTATATGGTTTGGAAAAAGAGTATTCGTTCTGGCCTGATGAATCATAATAACTCAGGTTGCCGATTTTATCGCTCAGGCCGAAATAGCTTACCATAGCATATGCCTGTTTGGTAACTTTTTCAAGGTCGTTGAGGGCGCCAGTGGAAATTTTTCCAAACACAATTGCTTCAGATGCCCTGCCTCCCAATGCAGAACACATCTCGTCGAGCAGCTGTTCCTTGTTTGTGATCTGTCGTTCTTCCGGAAGATACCAGGCAGCCCCAAGCGCCCTGCCACGGGGAATAATTGTAACCTTTACCAGCGGATTGGCATATTTAAGTAACCAGCTTACAGTAGCATGTCCTGCTTCATGATAGGCAATGGTACGTTTTTCTTCCTGTGTAATAATTTTGTTTTTCTTCTCCAGTCCTCCCACGATACGGTCAATGGCATCAAGAAAGTCCTGTTTATCTACGCTCTTTTTGCTTTTTCTGGCGGCTATAAGAGCGGCTTCATTACATACATTGGCTATATCTGCGCCTGAAAATCCGGGGGTCTGCTTTGCAAGAAAATCGAGATCGAGGTTTTTCTCTGTTTTTAAGGGATGCAGGTGTACCTTAAATATTTCTCTTCGCTCGTTAAGGTCGGGCAGTTCTACATGTATCTGCCTGTCAAAGCGTCCGGCGCGCAGCAATGCCCTGTCGAGAATATCGGCGCGGTTGGTAGCCGCGAGAATGATTACCCCGGCATTGGAGGCAAAACCGTCCATTTCTGTAAGAAGTTGGTTCAGGGTATTTTCGCGTTCATCATTCGCCCCGAAATTGGGGTTACGTCCCCGCGCCCGGCCAATTGCATCAATTTCATCAATAAATACGATACATGGCGCCTTCTCTTTTGCCTGCTTAAAAAGATCGCGTACCCTTGAAGCACCTACACCAACAAACATTTCTACAAAATCAGATCCTGACATTGAAAAAAATGGTACGTGGGCTTCACCGGCCACAGCTTTTGCAAGCAGTGTTTTTCCTGTACCCGGGGGGCCAACAAGCAAAGCACCTTTAGGGATTTTGCCTCCAAGGTCGGTATACTTTTTCGGGTTCTTTAGAAAATCAACAATCTCTTTTATCTCTACTTTTGCCTCTTCAAGTCCGGCTACATCGTTAAAATTGGTTTTTACATTGGTGTCTTTGTCGAAAATCCTGGCTTTTGACTTACCAACATTAAAAATATTGGAAGCGCCGGCCCCCGCGGCACCGCTCATTTTTCTGAATATTACCAGCCATAGCACAACCAGCAGTATCGGAAGGATCAACCAGCCGTACATCTCCCCAAAACCTTTGCGTGTTTCACTTCCGGGGTAAATTAATTCTTCTTTGGGAAGATTCGCCTGGGCTTCCTCAAGTTGTTTCAGAAAATGGTCTACCGAGGGTATCTCAAAAGAATAATGGGGTCCCGTGCGGGCAAATTTGCTGATGTTGCGTTCCAGTACCCTTTTATGTTTAGGCTGGTCAAGCTTTTGATCTTCTATATATACATCAACAATTTTACCATTTACAATAACAATACGCTCAACATCACCGGTAAGCAACATTTCGGCTTCAAACTCCCTGTATGTGGTCTCTATTGTTCCAGAACCCTGGTTAAAAAACCACATCGAGATAAACACAAGGATAATAAGTACATAAATCCATGTGATATTGAATTTGGGTTTACGGTTATCTAATCCCGGGACTTCTTCCGGAGGCGATTTCTTATTTACTTTTTTCTTTTCTACTTTTTGTGACATATTAAAAATTATTATGCAAATTATTCTTCTGTAATGCGCGTGATTTTTGCATCGCCCCATAAATCTTCGAGCCTGTAAAAATCCCGCTGTTCTTTTAAAAATACATGTACTACTATACTGCCAAGATCAATCAAAATCCATTGTGCATTCTGAAAGCCTTCCAAATGGCCCACGTGCAACTTATGCACCTCTTTTACTTTTTTTACCACCGAGTCTGCCACCGCACTTACCTGTGTGGTAGAATCTCCATGACAAACCACAAAATAGTCGCAAAAGGCGTAATGTAAAATTGATAAATCAATAATAACTATTTCTTTCCCCTTCTTATCAAGAATGCTGTCAGTAATGGTTTTTAAAAGTTTCTTTTCCTTTGTCAACAGATCAGCTTATTAGTTTCTTATTTCCCGACAAAAATAATGAATTTACGCTTTTAAACGTTTAAAATAAATTGTTCAGTAAATTTGATGACATTTTTTAACAAATAATATATCAATTTCGTTTAATTAAGCATTGTTTACAATAATAGTACCATTATTATTTTAAAACCCTTGATATGAAAACCCCTGATCTGAAATTAAGGCTGCAATATTACGATATGCTTGATTCAACGAACGATTTTGCATTGGAACTCATAAAAAATGACCGGCCCAGGGAGGGCACTGTTATAATGGCAGGTTTTCAGGTAAAAGGCAGAGGACAACGTGTAAATTCATGGCAAAGTGACAAAGACAGCAATGTCACCATCAGTATTATCCTTTACCCTGCCTTTCTGGCGCCCGAAAAACAATTCTTCCTTTCAATGGCCTTATCGCTGGCAGTGCAAGAACTTCTGGGCGGGTTTCGAATAAATGCAGATATTAAATGGCCAAATGATATTTATGTGGGCGAGAAAAAAATTGCAGGTATGCTTATAGAAAATGCCGTAATGAGCAGCCAAATCATCCATTCGGTGGTTGGCCTGGGGTTGAATGTAAACCAGGAGAGGTTTGCCGGCGATATACCTAATCCTACCTCGATGAAAATTGAAACCGGTCGGGATTTTCCTCTGAGTGAAGTGGCGGAAAAGCTGCTTGGAATATCAGAAAAGTGGTTAAAAAGCCTGTACATGGAGGAATACACATCAATAAAAGAGAAATATGAACAGAATCTTTTGTTTATTAATATGCCTTCGACTTTTAAACAAGAAGATAAAGTCTTTAAGGGAACAATACAGGGAGTAAATGAAAACGGACAGATACTGATTATGGTGGAAAATAATCTATTATTGACGTTTAATTTTAAAGACATTGAATTTTGTTTCTGAATTTTTTACTTTTTCTTTACGGCATAAGATTCATAATATAATTTTATATTTGTTCAATTGAAAATGAAATCGGTATGCAAAATTTATTTAAAGAAATTTCAGGCTTTTTCGGAAGGCATATAATCATTAGAAACCTTACACTTGCATTATTCATCCTGATTTTTGTTTTTATTCTCTTTTTTACCTGGCTTAGAATTTTCACACGCCATGGAGAGGCATTCAGTGTACCCGACCTCACAGATCTTACTTTGCATGAAGTCGAAGACAATATGGAAAAGAGAAATCTCAGGTGGGAAGTTTTCGATTCTGTATTTTCAAATGACCATGAGCGGGGCGTGGTGATTGAACAGAATCCCAAACCTGGATCTAAAGTAAAGAAAAACAGAAAAATATATTTAACCATGAATGCTGTGAACCCTGAGAAAGTGGTGATGCCAGACCTGGTTAATTTAACCATAAGGCAGGCCCAGTCGAGACTGGAGACCATTGGCCTGAAAATAGGGAAAATCACCTACGAACCCGATCTGGGGGTGAACATCATTCTTGCCCAGAAATACCTGGGTACGCGCATAAAAGAGGGAGATACCATTGTAAAAGGCGCTTTTATTGACCTCGTGCTTGGCAAAGGGCTCAGCGGTGAAACAACCAGAGTGCCTGATCTAACAGGGCTCACAGAAGAAGAGGCCACTATTAAAGCGGCTGATGTTTCGCTAAGGCTTGGCGCTATTGTTCCCGATCCTGAAATAAAAGAAGATGATAAACCAATGGCCAGGATATATATGCAAAGACCGTCGCACAATAAAAACAACTCGCTGCCGTTAGGATCATCAATAGATGTCTGGTTAACCCTCGACTCAAGCAAAATTTTTTCAGGTCAGGCAGAAACATTAGATTATGAGAATGAAAGTGAACCGTTTTAAGCATACTATTTTTTCTGTTGTCATTTTGTTGTTAGGTGCATCCTTTACAGATGCCCAGATGTTAGTGCCATTAAGCGACAATCCTGTCATAAAAAAGCACCTGGCGGAGAAACAGGTACTCCTGAAATCTACCCGCCAGGCAGATGCTGTTCAGAATATAGTTACACCTCCTTTTTTTGACGATTTCTCAAACATTTCCGTATTTCCCGATCCCGGCAGGTGGAGCGACAGGTATGCATTCATAAATGCCACTTTCCCGGTAGAGCCTATCTCGTTAGGTGTAGCCACGCTTGATGCAATAGACGATGAGGGAAATATCTACCCCGTTGGCAACCGACCTGAATCGTGCGATACGCTTACCTCTGTAGGTATTGACCTTTCGGTATATGCAGGCAACCAGAAACCAGTTTACCTGAGTTTTTTCTACCAGCCCCAGGGAAACGGGGAAGCCCCCGAAACAAAAGACTCGCTGGTGGTAGAGTTTTTCAGCCCTGCCTCTGGCAAATGGTACCATGCCTGGAGCACACCTGGTATGCCCCTGCAGCCTTTTACAATAAAAATTATCGAAGTGGCTGATTCGCTTCTTCAATACGGCTTCAGGTTCAGGTTCAGAAATTATGTCAGCATGTCCGATCAGGACACCCAATCGGGCTATGGCGCCCTGGGTAATCTTGATTTATGGCACATTGATTATGTGCGGCTTAACGACAAACCTCTTGAAGAGCACGAAAAAGTGGACGATGTTTCGTTCCTGTACCCGCTTAAATCAAGTTATAAAAATTACACTTCAATTCCCTGGGATCATGTCGATTCAGCCAATTTCAACTACCGCAGAGAATTTATGCCCATTGTTTTCAGAACCACCATTACCTTATGGAGCTATGGAAAAACCACTGAAAGAAAACCTGTATCTATCGGAAGAGGGATTTTTATGAGAAATGTAAAAACAGGTCAATATATCATCCCTCCTTTTACCAATGGCGAAGCTGAAAATTTACTAAAAGACTCCGTATATTTACGCGAAGATACTTTCGTGCCGGAGATTTCATACGATGGTTCCGATTATGGTTTAATAGAAACAGGAGCTTTTATCGTTAATTCACCTGAAGACATTCATATAAACGATACAGTAAAGAATGTTGAGTTTTTTCAATACCATTATTCTTACGATGATGGAACTCCCGAAAGAGGTTTTGGAAATCCCGGTCCTCTTGGGGGCAGGGGTTCATATATAGCAGTATATTTCCAGATTTATCGTACAGATCTCCTGAGGGCTGTGGATATTTATTTTAACAGAACAAGAAACAATTATACAGGTACCCTAAATAATGCCTTCAGGCTATGTGTATGGCAGAACAACAGCGGTCAGCCGGGTACACTCGTCTACGAGTCTTCACGATTTTATACTCCAGACACAACAGTTCCCGCTGGCCAGTTTATGCGTATTTTGCTCGACTCAGCGATATTTATCAAAGATGGGGTGTATGTTGGTATCAGGCAAAATACCAATGAATTTCTGAATATAGGCTATGATGTGAACAATGCCAACAAGAATAAGATTTATATCAATAACCTGGGCACCTGGGAAAGCTTTGCCAACACTTCTGTCGAGGAAGGTTCGCTGATGATAAGACCGGTAATGAGCAGAAACCCTGTTGCGCTTGGCCTTTCAGATAATTTAGCACCCCCTCCCCTTTCAATTGCTGTTTCGCCCAATCCTGCCTCAGACTATATACATTTCAGATTAGAGAATAGTGCACAACAGATTGCGGAAATTGCCATCTATGATATGTTAGGTAAAAAAATTGAATTACCGGCTCCTGATGCCGGCTGCCTGGATATCAGCCATCTGCGCCCGGGAATATATATATTAAGGGTGATAACAGCCGAAGGAGGCTTTTGCACATCGAAATTTTTAAAATCGAGGTAAAAAAACATGGTCAATCTTCAGGAAGAGCTTAGCGAGCAACAGGAGTTGTTTGAGCATTATCGTTTTGAAGTGGATAAAAAACAGTCGTTGCTAAGGATTGACAAGTACCTCGGCAACCGTATCGAAAATATATCACGCAATAAAATACAGAATGCTGCCAAAGCGGGGAATATTCTGGTGAACGGTATCTCCGAGAAACCAAACTATAAGGTAAAACCCTGCGATGTGATCTCGATAGTGCTGCCCCATCCGCCACGCGAATTGGAGCTTATACCGCAGGATATCGCTATAAACATTGTGTATGAAGACGATGATGTGATTGTGGTGAACAAAGAACCCGATATGGTGGTGCACCCCGGGCATGGGAATTATACCGGCACACTGTTGAATGCACTGATGTACCACCTGAAAGACCTGCCACTTTTTCAACAGGGACTGATAAGGCCGGGGCTTGTGCACAGGATAGATAAAGGTACTTCGGGGATACTGGTAGTCGCCAAGACCGAACTTGCCCTTAACAAGCTTGCGAAGCAGTTTTTTGACCGGGTTACCCGGCGTACATACATAGCCCTGGTGTGGGGAAATCCCGAAAATGAGGAGGGCACTGTTGCCGGAAATATTGGCAGAAGCCTGAAAGACAGGTTGAAAATGCATGTGTTTCCCGATGGGGAATATGGTAAGCCCGCAATTACGCATTATAAGGTTATTGAAAGGCTTGGATATGTGAACTTAATTGAATGCAGGCTTGAAACAGGAAGAACACACCAGATTCGGGCGCATATGGAGTACATCGGCCACCCGATTTTCAACGACGACCGGTACGGTGGTGACCGGATTTTAAAAGGCACTACTTTTTCAAAATATAAACAATTTGTGCAGAATTGTTTCAGAATGATGCCCCGTCCGGCGCTGCATGCAAAATCGCTCGGGTTTAAACATCCGGTTACCGGAAAGCAGATGTTTTTCGACTCTGAACTGGCGCCCGATATGCAGGCGGTGGTTGAAAAATGGCGAAATTATGTGGCAAACAGGGAGTTGGATGAATAAACGGGGCTGGTTATTTATGACTGAAAATACCGGCAATGGTTTTTCCGATAATATCAATCTTTTCAACAGTTTTTATCAGCGAGGGATTGGTGAGGTCAATTTTTTCCCGCCCCTCTGATATGGTTTGTACCGGATAGATAAGCAGAAAATTGTTCTCTTTGAAATACCGGTTCAGATATAAAGGTATTCTGTTCATGGCGTTCTGATAAGAAACAGAATCGTTTCTGCTAAGTATCATAATCAGGTTATCATCTTTTTTGAACTCTTTTGAGAGTGTCAGAAATTCGTCCCAATTGCTGAATATTCTGAATTCGGCTTCAATAGGATGTTTCAGATGAATATCTTTTATAAGCCTGCCGGTTGGCGCAGCGGTATAAAACACAATTTTGGTACCTGTATTATGGGCGATATTCCAGATTTTAGCCAGCCAGAATGAAAATCCTGTTTCATACTCGGCATTTTCCGGAACAACTACAATATGACGTTTAACGGTTGACACAGGCTGGTAGGGCTTGTACACATAAGTAGTGATATTACTGTTTACAAGAATATTGCTGGTCAGGTTTCCAAAAAAGGAATCGGAAATCCCTTTGCTGATATGAAGTCCCAATATTAAATCGGTAATGCCTTGTTCCTTAATAACATTTGAAATACCTGTTACCGGATCAATGTCATACCTAAGCAATGATTTAATTTTAATATCTACAGATGAAGCTGCAATTTCGGCTTTTTCAAGTATCTCCCGTGCCTTTTTTTCATCTTCAGGGGCAGCATTCTCACTGCTGATAATATTCAGGGCATACAGCCCGTCTGTATTTCTTTTCGATTTGATAATGGTACTCAGGCTTGTTAGTTCCTCAATGGTATTGGGATTGCTAAGGGGTATCAGAATTTTTTCGGTGTTGCTGAGTTCAACTTCAGAACGATCATGCAGGGCAACGTTTCGTGCACCTTTTTGCGTAGCAAAGGAGGCAATGGTACAGGTAACCAATATCATTATCACCGTGCCGTTTAATATACTGTCGCCAAGCAGCCTGATTGGTTCACCCGTGCTGGAATAGTCCAGAATGATATTGTAACCGATAAGCACAGCTGCCAATGTTGCTGCCGCTTGCGCATTGGTCAGGCCGAAAATTAATTTTCGTTCATCTCTGGTAAATCCGAAATTTTTCTGTGTAAGCCATGCCGATATAAATTTCCCGAGAGTTGCTATTACCGACATCACCAATGCCACCAACAGAGTTTCATAGCCGCTGAAAAATGCTTTGTAATTAATCAGCATGCCCACGCCTATTAAAAAAAAGGGGATAAATATGGCATTTCCTACAAAGTCTATTCGGTTCATTAATGGCGAGGTGCGCGGTATCAGACGGTTTAATGCCAATCCGGCAAGAAATGCACCTATAATGGCTTCTATGCCTGCCGCTTTTGAGAGCACAGCGCCAAGAAACACCATTACCAGTACGAAAATAAATTGTGAAATATTATCGCTGAAACGCTTAAAAAACCACCTTGCAATTATCGGAAACAGAAACATTATAATAAAGAAAAATCCAATGAAAGACATTGTAAGTTTAAGCCAGAAACCGCTGTTCAATGCTCCGGCCGACATGCCAACCACTATCGCAAGTACAAGTAGTGCCAGGGTATTTGTGATAAGGGTGCTGCCAACAGAAATATTCACCGCCTGGTTTCTGATTATGCCGAGCTTGCTAACTATCGGGTAGGTTATTAATGTATGCGAGGCGAACATGCTGGCCATAAGAATAGAGGTAATCACTGAAAATTTCAGGATATAAATGCCCGAGAGTGTACCCAGTATCATGGGTATGATGAAACCATAAATGCCCAAAACAGTGCTTTTACCTGCATTTTTTTTGAAATCGTTCATATCTATTTCAAGGCCTGCCAGAAACATGATGTATAACAAACCAGCTGTACCCGATAAGATAATACTACTGTCACGCGTAAGCAAATTGAATCCAAAAGGCCCGATGAGAATTCCTGCAATGATCATTCCCAGAAGATG